>JAIPFP010000070.1 GCA_021736575.1 Pirellula sp.
TGAAGATCTACAGCGAGGCGTTTTTTGAAATTGGAATCGAGTGTCCAACTCTAATCAGAAAGACTGATAGTTGCGATCAAAGAATCGCAACCACCCCAGCCAACCTGCGAAAATGGCTGATTCTTAGTTGCGATTGATATTCTCCAATACAAGATTTTCGAATTGAAGGCCCATGATAGTGTCCCACTGGTCGAGTTGTTCTAAGGCGATTGACTTAAAACGACCTTTGATGATCTGGGCGCGATGAGGCTCGACGTACTTCAGGTAGAAACGAAGGTAATTATCCGATAGACGGTAGCGCAATTGACGCGATGGAGAGCTTTTGGAATTGGTGAGCCCCTCGGATAACCTAGGTGAAACATCCTTTGCAATAAAGCCTGCACTGACAAGTTCAAGGATTGCTTGACTGAGGCTGCCTCCCCGCTCTCGACCGACCTTCTGACTGATTTCATCGACTCCTTTGGAACCGTCAACTAAAGCGTGTACGATTTCACGATAAGTGGGAGCTCGGCGGTGGAAGATATCGCTGAAGATGCTGTCAAACTCATTGAAGAGTATCCCGCTGGGATGGAAGCAAAGCCTAGCGATATTCTGCTCTGCCGTTTTCTTGGGATCTAGTTCCTCCAGGTAACGAGGGACGCCACCTGTGACCGCTAAGAATCGGAGCTTTTCGGTGGTGCTAATTCTCGCTGCGGATCTTCCCCAGAACTGCTGGCACTCGGATAGTGCGAGAGGTGCCAAGTGGAACTGCCAAGAGCATCTACCGACAAATCCCGTGTTATTGAGAATGTTCTCTTCGATCCACGAAGATACCGATCCGCAAAGAACGACGACGGTTCGGTCCCGACGCGAAAACAAGCTATCCCATGCATTCTTGAGGTAGCCCGCGAAATCAGGTTCACCAATACCCATCCATGAGATCTCATCGAATAAAACGACGACGGTTTCTTTAGGCGGCAACTGACTTGCCAGAAGCTGAAAGGCAGTTGACCAGTTATCCAGGGGCAATTGCGGTGCCTTGGACTGTTTCGAGAGTTGCTCGGAAAATGCCGTCAACTGCTCTTTTTTGGTTAGCCCCGGACGTGGTGGAAGGCCCGAGAATTCGAAGAAGGCATTTGCCTGTTTGGCGCACTGCTGAATGAATCGACTCTTTCCGATCCGTCGTCGCCCGTGGCATGTCACCAGCGAACTGTTTTTCTTCGCAAGGAGTTCACGAAACTCCGCTTGCTCCCGCTCCCGGCCGATAAAGGTTTTCATGTCGATTCGGTGCCTAAACTCTCGCTATTCTTTTTGGCACACTTTCGCCATATCGTCGTTTTCGTGCCAGTATCTAAAAACGTAATTCTGGCACCAAAGTGACATTTCGTCAATAACCTAAGACCAGTCACGGAAGTATCGCGTGCATTGCTCGACATCATTCGGATATTGCGGCCGTATTTCGAACCGCTTCACTAAACATTGCCTTGCGATGCCACACCAAAAAGCTGACGCAATCGGGTAAGGATGCCCGTTGCCGGGCACCCTCCCCACACAACCGATTGACTCACCCCTCCACCATCACCTTCGCAGCCACGCCGCTTTCGCAAAATCATCCTCGGTCACTAGCAGATAGCTCTGCTGAGCGATGCGTGGCGAGTTGCCAAGCCAGGAACAGACTACGTGCAGTGGGAACTCGCGTTGCAGTTCCGTTTGCCGGCTAGCTCGCATCGAATGGAACAATCGTGGCCAACCTGATACGCCGGCGCGGCGCAGCAGTCGCGTCATTTCGGTCCGTAGATTCGAGTTCTTCCAGCCCATCGCCGTGTTGGCAGCCGCTCGATACTGCGGAGCCGCGACCACATACTCGCTCTTGTCGCCGAAGATCTCGAACGCTTCGTCGAGGATCGGTCGAAGCTCAGGAAAGATCGGGCAGCTACGAATGCCACGGCCTTTGTGATGCTCGACCTTCGGCTCTGGGATGCTCATCCGGTTCATTTCCCAATCGATGTCCTCCCAACGTAGCGACAGCGTTTCCGAGGGCGTTCGAAGCCCACCGTAGCAACTCAGCCCCAGGATCACTTGCCAAACGCGGTTGGCCTTCTACACGTGCATGTCAACGAACACTCGTTTTAGGCGGTTTGATTCTTTTCTGCACTTCCGGGTAATGAGCCAATGAATTGCCCGGCCGAGGAATGCTCGATACAATTGGCCTAAAGAATGAACTTCAAATACTCATGCGTTTTACATAGGATAGGTTGCCAACAGGTAAGTACGCTGCGAAGACATCGTCAAGCTGCAGATCAAAACTGGAGAATAGGAAGCTGACATGGAAAAGAAAAAATCAGTCGCTGATGCTGCTAGACCCATTTTTGAATCCTTGAAAAGCCAACTTGAAGCGGATCACTTGAATCGGTTCGTAGCTATTGAACCCTGTTCGGGCGAACATTTTATCGGTAATACGATAAGCGAAGCGATTTGTGAGGCGAGACGACATTATCCCAACCGGCTTGTACACACTTTTCGGATAGGGCATGCCGCCGCGGTACACTTTGGAATGCAAACACGATGAGAGGAGTCGTCGATGATTCAGGCAGAGCAATCCTGCCGATCGAGATTCTTTGTCCTAAATATCCAACAGGAGTTCGAGTCGACGCTTGGATCGATACTGGTTTTACGGGTGATTTGGTACTGCCTCAATCCTTGATTGACGATTTGCAGTTAGAAATCACAGGTTCGATCGATGGCGTCCTGGCAGACGGATCAGCAATTGAGCTATCAACCTACCACTGTGAGCTCGATTGGTTCGGTAAACGAAGGTCATTGGAGGTGATTGCGAACTCAGGCCAGACGCCTTTGCTGGGCGTGGGACTATTACTGGCAAAAGAACTCCGAGTGGATTACTCGAATCTTGAATTGACCCTGACACTCAAACCGAAACGAGCAAGGTCGTAACGCGACAATCAAACGCCGCTCATAGTCAGTCTCTCTAGATCGTGAGGCGATTGATAGAGCAACAGCCGCATCCGTTCCCGGAGTGGGTTGGTCAGATAAAATGACTATTCTGTGTGTTTTTGGTAAAAATCAATCGTCCAACGAGGACCTTTCGAACTATTCAAAAACATTGAAAAACCATCGAAAAGTTCGGTTCCTGTCCTCTCCGCTGCAAAACCCTGGTTTCCCCAGGGTTTTTCGCATATCTGGCCAATTGCTTTGGAGTTCTGTAGCGCCCATGCAACTCGGTGCATGGCGCCTGCGGCGTTGTTTTTCGCGTCGCGCACCGAAAATCGAGTCGTTTTTCGAGTCGCGTTGGAACGCGAAAACACTTGGCTTTTGCATGTCCCGGTTTGGTACCGCCCCACGTTGGTGGAGGCGGTAGGATTCGAACTAACTGTGGATCTCCTGATACCCAGGGATTGTAACTACACTCCATCTATTGATTGATCAGCTCGCAAGTGCTTGGTATCATTTCGCGGCTATCTTGAATAATTTGCCGCATCGTTGCCGTGTACGGCGGCCATACGGATCCCGCTGTTTTAGCGAACTCGGATTATCGAAGGACGAACGCGTCGACGAGATGAATCCTCTGCAGAAAAATCCACTTCATCTCAGTACTTGGCTGATCCTTGGCGGGGCCGTCATCGTTACCTCCGTGACCGAATCTGTCCGACAGATCCAACGCGAGGCGAAAGCCCGTGAGTTGCTGGTCGAGCCCCAAGCATCTCGCTTCGAGTTCATCGATGCGGTACCAGCGTGGTTAAGGAAACTGTCAGACAATAGTCGGTTCCTCCAACTTCGAGTAGTAGGGACTGAACCGGTACCCCTGGGCTGGCGAGTGCGCACCGTCCACTTCGCGGATCAAGGCCTGGGATGGGTCAAGAATCCTACAGATTGTACGAAGTGCCTGGAAAGTTTTCCTTACCTCACGACACTAGACCATTGGAACTCCGGTAGCCAAAGCCTTAAATTGGTGGCGGATGCTCCCGCTGAAAACATTCGGCGCATGTCGCTTTTTCCAGCTTATTCTGTTAGCGATAAGGACTATCGATTCCTCGGGCTATTCCGCAACCTCGAAGTGCTTTGCTTACGAGATATCGACCTGGGTACGGTTCGTTTCGAGTTCCCAGTGCTACCAAAGTTGGTCGAGATATGTATTGATGATAATCGGGTGACACCGCGCGTGCTGGAATGGCTTCGACAGCAGCCGCGACTAAAACGCGTAAAGCTATGGTCGGCGTTTTCTATCGATGAAAGCCGATGGCGCGAGGTCCAGTCGGCGCTGCCGGGAATGACGATCCAAGACCGCCTTGGGGAAGTTCATCCCTAGATTGCAAAAAGCTCGCTTGCGGGGACAAGAAAATCAAAGGCCTGATCTTCTTCTATCGACGGCGCCAATTGGCCGTCGTAAATCAGGACGGTTCGAATCGATTGATTCTTCGGCAGTTTAAGTGCGGCGATTTTGCGGTCGACTTCCTGAATGACCGAGGTGCTGATCTGGCTTTTGAATTTGATTTCACACAGATAAACAGATCGCTTGGTTTGGATCAGAAGATCAATTTGACATCCGACGTCGACCATGGCATGTCACCAGAGAACTGTTCTTCTTCGCAAGGAGTTCGCGAAACTCCACTTGCTCCTGCTCCCGGCCGATAACGGTGTTCATGTCGATTCGGTGCCTAAACTCGTACTAATATTTTTGGCACACTTTCGCTCTATCGTCGTTTTCGTGCCAGTATATAGACACGTAACTCTGGCACCAAAGCGACATTTCGTCAATAACCTAAGACCAGTCACGGAAGTATCGCGTGCATTCCTCGAAATCATTCGGATATTGCGGCCGTATTTCGAACCGCTTCACTAAACATTGTCTTGCGATGCCACACCAAAAAGCGGACGCGATCGGGTAAGGACTCCCGTTTCCGGGCACCCTCCCCTTACCTGTTTTCCCTATCTGAAAATTGCTCCGTCTGTGAGTAACCAAATCGAAAGTTGCCTAGCTATCCGGCGAGGTGTTTCGCAGAGAAAGGAGATGCGTTTTAATCCCCATGGCTTTCGTCGCAGATCGATGGGGCATATACTTACACCCGCGTGGCGAGTTGAGGCGTCTTGGCTGAAAAAAGGTTATGGTTGACTCCGGGCTAATGGTCGGGTCAACCGTAGTGCTACGCACAGATAATCCGGCGTCGCTCAAATCGCGGCTTGTCTGCAAGTTCTTAGTATTCGTTCCAATCAGGAGATCGTACTGTGGGCAAGTTCTTTTGTGTAATGGTTTGTGCTGGCGTTGTCGCCGCATCTTTGCTGCTACCGGGTGAAGTTTTGGCTGATGAGAAAGCTGACAAGCAGGAGCTGCTCGCTGCGAACGCAGGTTTTCATACTGCGCTCAACGCGCTCTTCAAAGGAGAAGTTGCCGCGATGGAGCAAGTCTGGTCACACAGCGACGATGTTAATTACATGGGCCCGGACGGACTTCGCCTTTTGGGATGGAAGGCAGTGCTTGCTGACTGGAAAACCCAGGCTGAAAAACGGCTTGGAGGCACGATTAAAATGGACCAGTCGCAAGTTCACGTTGGTGGTTCGCTGGGCGTGATCAGCGGGATTGAGATTGGCGAGAATATTGTTGATGGTAAGCCGCAGAAAGTATCGATTCGTGCGACAAGCATATTTCGCAAAGAGGATGGCAAATGGAAGATGATTGGCCATCACACCGACAAACTGCCCTATCTTGCGAAATAAACTCACAACCGCTCACAGCTTCTTCAATTCATTCCACATTTGACGCTGCGAAACCAAACACGCCGTATGGGGCTGCGGTGTTTGTGAAACATTAATTAATTTTGATCGCGGAGCGATTTTTGGCGGTCTAAACTCGATAAAATTTGTTAACGCCATCAAGAGTTGTGTTCGTCCGTTAATAGTTGTGCGGCCGTCGACTTAAATTTTTCGCTTGGAGGTCTATCGTGAGTTCTGAAACACCAGTCGCTGGTTCTTGGTCTCGAGCCCTGTGCGTTCCTATTTTTGGAGGGGCGGGTTTCCTCGCTCTTGCCTCCATCTTGGCCTTCACTGTTGCCTTCCAAGCAATGACAACACGTCTTTTTGTCACGGCTCTTGCTACGGTTGTCGCTGCGATCATGCTAGGTGGTCTTGGGTTTTCTCTTGCCCGAGGTCGCGGGGTACCCAACTGGTTCATGAGGACCTTTTTGATTTCGCTCCTCACCCTGATGTTCGTGCCGGTATCGCTTGACAATCTGAATCGGTGGCAGCAGGGAAAACCCATCGATTTTGGCGATATGGCCTTCAACTTAACGATTCTTCCCATCGCGCTTTGCTTTTCCGACTCTTGGAAAACGATTTGGTTCCACCGATCAATAAATTCCTAGGTTGTCTTCGACCTGCGGACGCACAACAAGTCTCCACATTACCGGCGACTCTTCACACGCCGCATGATTTCCTCATGGGAAATCGCTGAACCAGGATCCTTGCGATGCTCGTTTCCCAATAGAATTTAACCCTTTGTTCACGGACAAGGGGTATTGGGTCTACGCTGTCGTTGAACTACCTAAAGACTGGCCGCCTGTCCCTTAGCGTTGGGCTGAATCGATAGCTCTTCGGCTTTCGTGGTAATCGACTCTTTTCCTTTTAGGTGCCGCCGAACGATGGCAGCTTTTTGTTCCGCTGTGAATTTTCTACGTGAATTGGTCATGGAAATCTCTCCGGTAAAAAGTTTATGTTAACCTATTCAAGGGAAATTCCACTTCCTACTGGAGCAAGACAGTTGTTGAATGAGAAAATATCTTAATCGTGAAAACCATGTTGAATAGTCGATCGGTATGAGGCATGCGATGAGTAAGTACGAAAAAGTATCGAGGCATTTGGTCATTGCGCGATTAACCGTATGCATCCTTTTCATGGCCCACACGTGCCGTGCAGAAAACGAGGAAGACTTCTTTGAGTCACGCGTGCGACCTGTGTTGGTCAAGCATTGCCAGGACTGTCACGGAGGGAAGAAACAAGAAGGTGGCTTACGACTGGATTCGCACGACGCTTGGATGCGCGGTGGTGATCGCGGTGAAGCCATTATCGCCGGCGAGCCTGACAAGAGTTTGGTCATTCAGGCGGTGCGACATCATGATCCCGATTTGCAAATGCCACCTGACAACAAAAAACTGACCACCGCTGAAATCGCAGATCTCGAAGCGTGGGTCCAACGTGGTGCGTTTGATCCTCGCCGCGAATCCGCCGCACCGAATTCGAAACGCATGAGTCTCGAACAGTCTGGAGCTTTTTGGTCCTTTCAACCTGTGGAGGCGGTCGCTCGACCGCAAGACGCTGCCGATCTCTGGTCGCGGAATTCAATCGATGCGTTTGTTCTCGCTGAGCTAAAGAAACACGCATTGTCGCCTGTCGCCGACGCCGATCGCCGCACCTTGATTCGCCGAGCGACGTTCGATCTGACTGGACTTCCGCCGACCCCCGGCGAGATCGATGCCTTTCTACGCGATGAATCTGAGAACGCATTTGAGACAGTGGTCGATGGACTTCTCAAGTCGCCCGCCTACGGAGAACGCTGGGGACGCCACTGGCTCGACGTAGCTCGCTATGCAGACACGGCGGGCGATGGAGCCGACTATCCGGTGCGCGAAGCCGGGAAGTATCGCAATTGGGTCATCGACGCTTTTAACCGCGACCAACCCTTTAACGAATTCGTCCGCGATCAGATCGCTGGCGATATTCTCGCTCGCAACGGACCAGCGGAAGAATATGCCGATCGAGTCACCGCGACGGGATTTTTGGCGATCGGAAAACGCTACGGATACAAGGCGTCTCCTGACTATCAGTATCTGGACTTTGGAGATGTGATTGACTCGGTTGGTCGCTCGTTGCTGGGACTCTCACTGGGCTGCGCACGATGCCACGATCACAAATACGACCCAATATCAGCCGCTGATTACTATGCACTTTATGGAATCATGGAAAGCACGCAGTGGGCTTTTCCTGGCGGCGAAGAGCAGAAACGTCCTTCGCATTTTCCGCCACTGGTGACTCCTGATGAAGTCGCGAAACGGGAGAAAGCCAAGTCCGAAGAACTCGCTCGCCTGGACGATGCGATTGCTGCACTCAAACGCAAACGGTCGGAACTGGACCCAGATTCGCAGACGGGTGGAGTAGACCTCGGATTCGAGGCTCAGCAGGCCGGAAAGCCACCCGGCAAACCCTGGTTCAGCGCGGGGCCGATCGAGGTGACCGCGGAGGCGCAGAGTCCTTTCGAACATATTCACCCTCCTGGGAAATTGGGAATTCGAGTTGGAAGCGGCAAACCAAACGAGGGCCTGCGATACGTTTTCGAAAACGGCTTACGGGCAGCGTCTGACAAACAGATGCACTTCACGATCGATTTTCGAGCAGTCGATGCGACAGAGAAGGGCGCGTTCCGGTTCTTCGTTGGTCGCGGTGTCGTTGAATCACTGGCTGTTGAATGCAGCGTGACGGCAACGGAATTTGCGATTCGCAACGGCTCCAATTGGGAAGTCATTCGACCGCTCACGCCTGGCACTTGGGTCACGCTGCGACTGACGATTGACCCGGCCGCGAAGACGTACTCCGGGATCATTGGCACACGCGATAACTTGACCGTCTTTCAAGATAAGCAGACTGGGCCGAACTGGGACGGTGTCATCGACTGCTTTATCTGTGACGGAATTGGGCATGTTGCGGGAGCGGCATGTGCACGAGACCTGGACAACCTTGGACTTCGTGCAACGGCTTTTGGTGCGCCCGATTCAGGGCCGGTCGCTCCTCGAACGGTGGAACCAGATTCGCAGCAACGGATGGCGGCGCTCGATGTCGAGATCAAGATGCTAACCGGACGCCGGCAAGCTGTCTCGACTGAGCTCTCTTATCCGGTCGCGTATGGAGTCGCCGAAGGTTCGCCCACGAATAGTCGTCTGCAATTGCGCGGAGAGCCACATCGGCTCAGCGACGAAGTTCCGCGCCGGAATCTTGAAGTGCTCGGTGGCGAAGTTGTTCCTGCTAGTTCCGGCAGCGGACGGCTTGAGCTGGCGAATTGGATCACGCGGCCCACGAACCCTCTGACAGCCCGCGTCTTCGTGAACCGCGTTTGGCAGTGGCATTTTGGTGAGGGTCTTGTCACAACTCCCAGCGACTTTGGCTCGCGCGGCGAGCAACCGACACATCCGGAGTTGCTCGACTGGCTAGCCGGCGAGTTCATTGCATCGGGTTGGTCGGTGAAGTCGCTGCATCGGTTGATCATGAGTTCGCGAACGTATCAGTTGTCCAGCGTCGATGACGAAGCGAACCTCGCCACCGATCCTGGTAATCGCTGGCACTGGCGGTATTCGCGGCGTTCCTTGGATGCCGAATCGATCCGCGACGCTATGCTCGCCGTCAGCGGACGACTTGATAGAAACGTGCCAGAGTCTCATCCGTTTCCTGCGGTCGATACATGGGCGTTCACCATCCACAATCCGTTCCATGCGGTGTATGATTCAAACCATCGCAGCGTCTATTTAATGGTGCAGCGAAACCGACGGCATCCGTACCTGGCCTTGTTCGATGCTGCCGATCCCAACCAGAGCATTGCAACTCGACAGCCGACGACGACTCCGACACAAGCTCTCTTTCTGATGAATTCGCCCTTTGTCCATGAGGCGTCCGACAGCTTCGCGCGTCGCATTGTATCCCTGCCCGGCGAAGACCCAGCCAAAATGCGATGGGCTTTTGAAACAGCTATTGGTCAAATTCCAGAGGATGCCGTTGTCCATGATGCAATCGCGTTTGTGTCGGCCTATCGGGAGAAACTTGCAGGCAGCGAGGCGACAGGTGAGAGAGACATCGCAGCCTGGTCAGCGTTGGCGAGAGTTTTGTTGACAAGCAATGCGTGTCTGTACGTGGATTAGAGCAAATGATTGGATAAGACCAAAATGAAACAATTACAAACACGCCGTGATTTTCTGAGCCGCGCATCGGGCGGATTCGGAGCAGTTGCATTAGCCGGGATGTTCAGCGAACTTCAGGCGGCACCGGAAAATCCACTGGCTGCGCGAAACGGCCACCACGACGCGAAGGCCGACCGAGTCATCTTCCTCTACTCGACCGGCGGTACTTCGCACATCGACACCTTCAATCATCGACCGCAGTTAATCGCCGATCATGGCAAGTCCATTACGGCCTCGCGGTGGCTGAATAAATCGGGTGAGTTCAACCGGTTCCTGATCAAGCCGCGGTATGCTTTCAAGCAGTATGGTCAAAGCGGGACCTGGGTCAGCGATCTGTTTCCGCACGTGGGTTCCGTCATCGACGATGTGTGTGTACTCAACGCGATGCACTGCGAGAGTGATGGTCATGACAAAGCGACCCTGGCGGCTCATACGGGTTCAGCACAGTTCGCGCGACCGAGCGCAGGATCGTGGGTGAGCTACGGACTTGGCACCGTGAATCAGAATCTGCCATCGTTCGTGGTCCTGGCTCCCGCCGCGCCATACGCGGGAGCACAAACTTGGAGTAGCGATTTTCTGCCCGCCTGCCATCAGGGCACACACGTCATGCCAGGAACAGAACCGCTGCCCAATATTCGACCGCGAAATGCGAACACCGAGCTCCAGCAAATGGAGCTCGCTCTACAGAGCCGACTGAACCAAGCTCATCTCGCACAGCGGGCCGCCGATCAATCGCTCGACGCGCGGATTCGATCTTTTGAAACCGCGTTCGGCATGCAGCGGGAGGCTCCCGAGGCGTTCGATCTATCGCAGGAAACGGAAGACACACTTCGTCTATATGGACTGGAACGCGGTGCAACGAGCGGCTTTGGCTGGCAGTGCTTGGTCGCCCGCAGACTGGCAGAGCGTGGAGTGCGCTTTCTGGAGTTAATCGATGTGGGGTCAAGTGGAAACTGGGATTCGCACGGAGACATGGGCGACCACGAACGGCTTGCCAAAGCCATCGACAAGCCCATTGCCGGATTGCTGACCGACCTCAAACAAAGAGGCATGCTAGACCGAACGCTCGTTGTGTGGACGACCGAATTCGGTCGCACTCCATTCCATATGCAAGCCGACCACGCCGGCCGAGAGCACCATAACTTGTGCTTCTCTTCATGGATGGCGGGAGGTGGCATCAAAGGCGGCACCGTACACGGCCAATCGGACGAATACGGCATTCTGACTTCTGAGGACGCTGTTCATACTCACGATCTCCACGCCACCATGCTGCATCTTCTCGGGATCGATCATGAACGTCTGACTTTTCGTCACTCGGGTCGTGACTTCCGCTTGACCGACGTCCACGGCCGCGTAACGCGTGAGATCATCTTGTGATTGTATCGATCGAACCTTAAGCCAACGTGAAGATTTCGGCCGAGAGTTTTACTCAGCTCCATCTTCTTGGAAACCAATTGGTGTACCGAAACATCATAGCATTTTGAGGGTTTCTCAAACCAATCGCCATTCGATCCACTTGTGCGCACTTTGCTAAAGCGAGCGGATTCAAGAGAACAACAACCATTTCCATTTGAGTCAAATAGTGAAAAGAAAGACCGTAACACTAAGCTTATTCCTGATTACCTCAGCGACTTCGACCCTGGCTCAACCACCAGGTGGTAGGCCAAATCGGACTGCAGACGGCACAACCTCGCAACGTTCGGATCCAATCATTCAGGCGCTCGATCTAGATGATGACAAGACGATTTCTGCTGAGGAAATTCGTAATGCATCTGTTGCGTTGCTGTCGCTCGACAAAAATAAAAACGGGACACTGAGTCAAGATGAATTTCGCATTCAGAACCGCGCACTCCGCCCTGTCAATCCGCGAGTGGAACCTCAAAAGGAAGAAATACCTTCATCGCCAAATGAGGAATTTACGACGGAAGGCGCGATCCAATGGTTTGCTACTCTTTCTCGCGGTCTTGCCGAAGCTGAGCGTACGGGAAAACCGATCTTGTTTGTAAGTGGAAATCCAAGCTGCGCGGGAGTGTCCGGCATGTGGTGTCCCGGCAAAGGAAACATTGACAGTACGTATCTACACCAACGCGAAGTCGTCGAGGCAGCCAAGAAGTTTGTCTGCATCCGACTGACCGCATACGAAGATGAATCCGAGCGACAGTTCATGAGCAAATTGGTAATGGGTCAAGTTTCAAACACTGCATTTGCTATCCTCGGACCGGACGGAACTCCAGCCATTCAAAACAAAGGGACAGGAAAGGGACCGAGCGGTCTTTATAAGGATGCTGCGGAAATGGCGATTGGAATGAATTCCATTGCAGCCAGGTACCGCCCCAATACGACAGATGGGGCGACAGATGGGGCGACAGCGCTTCCGATTGCATTGAACGCCAAGGTGGGGCTGGTCGTTGCCGCTGCGGACAATCAACCGCTGATACTTGTGTTAGCATCAACCCCTGATCGACAACAAGAACTCGAAAGGAAAGTTGCCGCATTGGCGTGGACTAAATCCTTTACAGGCCGTTTCGTTTATGCGACTGCATCGTCCATGAATGAACTGCCTAAAGTCCAAGGATCCTCTATCGCGGACGGTGTAGTAATGATTGAACCAGATATCTTTGGGGCGGGTGGAAAGATTGTCGCCGAGGTATCCGGAGATCAGCACGAGGAACAAATCGCCGCAGCTATGCGAAAAACAGCGCAGAACTTTGTTCCGATTGAAAAGTCAAGGCGTGAACTCCCCTCACTCGGTTTGAACGCAGGAATTTTCTACGAGACCGGTATTCCGGTAAGTGGAAAAGGCGAAGCCAACGATCGAGAACGTTACCTTCAAAGACTCAATTCGAAAAAAAGTAACTAAGCACTCGATTCGGAATCGCCTCGTTTGTTGTGCACATTCATCAGCAACCCGCGAATGGAAAGACCGACCCGCGGGTGTTGAGTTTCGAGTGTCGTGCGATTGGACCGAAGTCCAATTCGAGTTGACAGTTCAATCGCTTCGACTTCAGCGACGTATCGCTGGTTGTTGTTGGCCAGGAACACACTGACCACCTCTGTTTCCGACTTTATAAGCCGAAACGCGTTAGCGTCCGGTTGGCTTTCTCAGCACATCGAAAACCGGAGTCTAACGCCTTCCGGCTGATCGAAAAATCCGTGTCGCAGCAAAGTGTTCAATTTGTCCAGTCCACCAGCGACGAGTGCTTGTGCTTTTTCGCTTTCCGAGTTGCGTTACGCGATCAGCGTCTGAATTTCAACCGGCGAGTCGGCTTTCGTTGCTGTGTCTAATTTTTAGACCTTAAGGAATCAACTTTGACAGCTTTCGCAAAGATGCTTGACCGCCCGCCTTCGGTTTGCTCCCAAAATACATAGACATTGTTGCCCTGCACCGGCTCTGCCGTAACGACTGCGTCATACGCGCTCGTAGCCAGCGTATGCACCTCGTCATGGGAATCGATTTTCATTTTTAACTCACCGCCGCGTCTCGTGCACCAAACTAAGATCGGACCTTCCTTTGTAGATGTAATCCAGGGTTGTTCGCCCATTCCGATTAGTCGTTCATCGGACTTGTCGTCGGTCGCTATGAAAATCTCACTACCGCGTCGCCAAACCGTTGAGACCAAGCCTTTCGCATCAATAGAAAGCATGCCGCCATCCATTGGACATGCGTTCAATTTCCAGTGCAAGTTTCCCACCTGTCTCGAATTCACATTGATCTCGCTGCCATCTCGCTTCACGGACGCCAAAAACATGTCGCGGTTGCCAGCGAGTGAGTTGCGAAAAAGCACTTGGATGGTCTTGTCGTGAATTGCCATCGATGGATGGCAGCATTCGCAAATACTCTTTTCCGGAGAACGGTAGACAAGTTGATTTCGTGACCAGCTCGCTCCACCATCTACTGACTTTGAGGCATAAAGTTCCGTGCGCTGATTGCGAAGATCTAACCACGTACACCACGCTTCGCCGGTCGCAGAAACGGTCATCGCATGCAACCCTTCCCTCGCCGAATCATTTTTGTCGTTCACTTGAACGGGTCCGCTCCAGGTTTCGCCGCGATTGTTCGATCGCCATGCGAGCACATCTCCGTCCTTCCCCTTGCCCTGTTTGCCGCCGATCGCAGTGACGATTAACGAGTCGCCAAAGGCAGTGATGCGAGGACCGCGTCGCATTCCGAGCGAGAGATTTGGAACACGACAAGCGACTGCAGGTGTGCTGAAACTCTTTCCATTGTCTGTGGAACGGCAAAAGTAGACTTCGTCACCCGATCCAAATACCACATAAACTGTTCCGTCGGCCGCAACTGTCGCCTGAGGCTGCTTCGGTCCCTTTGCGTCCCCGGTTGCGATGGAAATGGCGTCGTCAGCCCTAACATTGCAGCATTGAAGCGAAAGCGTAACGCAAGTCAAAACCAATATTCGTCGCAACATATCAATCAAACCCAGCACTTTCGGAATGTCAAATTATCCTCGAAACCAAACATGCATCTTAGCAAAGTCTCGCAACTAGAAATGACAAGGGACAAGTCGTACCGCAAAATGAAAGAAAGAGAGTAATTGGTATTACTCTATTTCAAATTGCATCCTCGTCTGGATTCGATCAACGATCCGTTGGCTGTTTTTTCTCGATGTCCGTGTCGTTCAACGGCAGTATGTCAAAAGCCGATGCCACAAATCGACCATTTTTGATTTCGCCAGTAACGTTGGCTTTGCGAATGCAATTGCACATACCCTGTGGACTGTGAGCGTCGCCGTGATCGTCTATCTTCGCTCCATCAACGAAATAGGGTTTTCCGTCAATTCGCACGGCCAAGTCGCACCCACTACCTTCCATATTGAATTGGCATTCGCCGCACGACGCTTCAACAACTTGGGTCACCAAACGCAAACTAGGGACCTCAGAGCCGGTTTGCATCGGATCGGTGGAGACAACAGACGTAGGCTGACATCCAACGGATAGAAATAAACCGGTTAAAAGGCTGACGTTGTAAAGGATTTTCATAGTGTTCATTTCGCAGAAAGATAATAGAAACAGCCAAATAATGAAAAAAGGGCCGAAACAGACTTTGTTCCGACCCGATGCATTCTACCAACATCCCCTCGACGTTGGGATTGCGAAGCGAAGCGAACCGAATGGGATCTTTCTTTTTGTGATCTCCAACTTCATCTGGAAAGTCCTCAACAAAGGGAATTAAATCGCTAGATGGATATATAGACTCCGTGGTTGGATGCAAAAACTAAGTTTGCCCTTAACAAAAAAATAGGCAAAATCATCGAGACCGTGACGCTGTCATTGGGTCGCTGTTGAAACGCTAGGTTTCTTATACCCAAATCGAAAGAACAGGGCCGGTGTCACCAATTGGTCTAAAATCGTCGACGTGAGCATTCCTCCAAAAACAACGAGAGCTAGCGGATACAGAATCTCTTTGCCTGTCTGTCCGGCTCCCATAACCAATGGTAACAAACCGATGAAGCTAGTCGTGGCGGTCATCATCACCGGGGCCAAGCGCTCGAGACTCCCTCGTATGATCATCGCTTCTCCGAATTCCTCACCCTCGTGCTCCATCAAGTGCATATAGTGCGAAATCATCATAATGCCATTGCGACTGACAATCCCGATCAGCGTGACAAAACCGACCCAATGAGCAACGGATAGCGTTGTCGCTCCGATCCAAACGCTGGGCCACTGCCACCACGACGCAGCCGCCAAGGCTTCTGCCGACGGCTGATTGACGATCAAAAGAGTGAGAATAGAGCCCATCGCCGCCAATGGTATGTTGACCAAAACTTGTAAGGCGGCTCGCCAGGATGCGAGACATTTTACCAACAAAAGAAATACGCCAACCACCGATAGACTACCGAGAAGAAGCAATCGTAGATTTGCGTCTCGTTGTGCTTCGAATTGTCCTCCAAATTCGATATGGTAATCGCCTGGCAATTCGCGAAGCCGCTCCTCGATGGGCCGCGTCAATTTGCGAATGTCCGAAACGACGCTCGCAAGGTCGCGGCCTTGGACATTGCAGAACGCGACAATGCGCCGCTGAACATGCTCTCGATTGAGCGTATTTGGGCCCGTCGTATCCAGTACGTCTACCACTTCCGCAAGTGACACACGACGCCCCGAGGGTGTGTCGATAATCGTTTGAGCAATCACATCTGGATCGTTTCGGGACGCTTCGTCATACCAGACAACCATTCCAAAGTAACGATCGTCATCCAATACCTGCGAAACGACTCGGCCTTTGTAAGCGGTTTCCAACAGGCTAGCAACATCGCCGGGTGCGAGACCATATCTAGCAGCGTCTTCGCGACGAACTTGCAGTCGAATTTGCGTCACTTCGACTTGAGGTTCCAGTTGCAAATCGACAACGCCTGGCACCTGGCTCATGGCGGTGTATATGTCTTGACTCGCATTGCGCAGTTCACGCAGATCATTGCCAAAAACCTTAACCGCAATCTGGGCACGCACGCCAGACATGATGTGGTCCAAACGATGCGAAATAGGTTGCCCAATGTTGGCTTTGATGCCAGGTATGAGTGTCACTTTATCGCGAATATCCGCCATCACGGATTCGTTGGGACGGCCAACGGTCTCGAACCCCCATAGGTGAGCAATCGGAATCAACCGAATCACCGAGGCAAATACCCCAGGCTTATTTCGCTGATGTTCTTGGATACGAACGTCAATTTCGGAGGAGTTCACACCTTCAGCGTGCTCGTCCAACTCAGCTCGCCCTGTACGTCGAGACACGGCAACTACTTCAGGAATATCGAGCAGCATCTGCTCCGCTCGCTCGGCGAGTCTTTGACTTTCGATCAGGCTGGTACCCGGTTCCGTTTGAAAACTGATCGTAAAAGTCCCTTCGTTAAACGGAGGGAGGAATTCTCCACCCATCCAAGCCAATGTAGTTAACGAGAGCGCGACGCAGATCATGGTTAAAACAAGAACGGCATTTGCATTTCGCAGAGTGATTCGCAACACTCGGCCCGCGACACTTTTTAGAATGCGAAGCAAAAAAGGATCTCTGCGATCGTCTAGGAATTTCGCGCCAGGCAACAGGTAGTACGCGAGCACCGGTGTGATAGTCAGCGAGACGACAAGCGACGCTAAAAGGGACACCATGTAGGAAAAGCCCAACGGTGCGAACATTCGCCCCTCGAGTCCACCCATTGAGAACAAAGGCAAAACAACCAACACGACAATCAACGTGGCATAGACGATCGAATTACGAACCTCACACGATGCATCGTAGATCACGTCGAGTGCCGGACGCTGTTTTTCGATCGGCAGTTGTCGGTTTTCTTTGAGCCGACGATAGATATTCTCGATATCCACAATCGAATCATCGACCAAATCGCCGATAGCGACCGCGATCCCACCAAGCGTCATGGTGTTGATGGAGATCCCAAACCAATGGAAGATCATAAAGGTTAAAAAGATCGACATCGGCATCGCTGTTAGCGAACTGATACTTGTGCGGAAGTTCCACATGAACAGGAATAGAACAACGACAACCCAGATCGCTCCATCGCGAACCGCTTCGACTACATTGTCGATTGCGGAACGAATAAAGTCGGCCTGCTTAAAAATTCTTCGCTCGATCAGAATGTCGGGTGGCAAGTCGGCTTGTAGGGCGTCTAGGACGGTACCAATCTTGCGATCCAATTGAAGCGTATCGGCACCGGGTTGTTTTTGGACCGCGAGTATAACCGCCGAACCTCCCTCGATGCCCTGATCCGTTTTGACGCGGACACTGCCGTCGCCACGTTTGACGGGACCGCCAAAACGGACCTCGGCAACTTCCTTGATGAGCACCGCCCGCTTGCCTCGCCATAGAACCGGCGTGTTTTCGATATCTTCCAAAGAAAGACTCTGCCCGCTAATTCGAATCAACGATTCGCGTGGCGGACGCACCATGATGCCACCTCCTGCGAGAACGTTTGCTTTTTGTGCGGCATCGGTCAATTGTTGAAGCGTAATGTTTTGCGCCGCCAACCTCGCCGGCGACGTGATGATTTGGTACTGCTTCAATGTTCCGCCCATGACGGTGACTTGCGAAACGCCTTCAACCGCTAACAAACGATTCCGAACCGTGAACTCACCAAGGGTTCTCAATTGCATCCGCTGCGATTCGGCCGCGTCTTCATTCTCGGGAACCGCACTCGAACGCAAGCCGAGCAACATGATTTCGCCCATGATCGAAGAGATAGGAGCCATGACAGGATTCACACCGGCAGGCAATCTTGCATTCAGGATTTGCATTTTCTCCGCAACGATTTGTCGGTCGCGATAGATATCCGTCCCCCATTCGAATTCAACCCAAACAATGGATAGCCCGATCCCCGAAGCCGACCGTACCCGCTGAACGCCTGTCGCACCATTGAGCTGATATTCGATCGGGCGAGTTACCAGCACCTCGACTTCTTCGGGCGCCAAACCTGGCGCTTCGGTCATGATCGTCACCGTCGGCCGATTCAAGTCGGGAAAGACGTCGACTGGCATTTGGCTAAGATTGAAGCCGCCGTAGAGTAGCATCAACAACCCACCGATCAACACGAGGCCTCGGTTGTGAAGTGAGAATCGGATAACAGCGTTGAGCATATTGGTAAAGTCAAGTTTTGTGATGAGCTTTGGGCGCTGCGTGCGCGGCTTTCGCAACCCGATGCGCTTCGGGTTGTGAGTCATCCGCCTGAGCCAAATAGGCACTTCATTGAACCGCGAAACAGTTGAGGACAACTGTTCTACACTACTTCAGAGCCGCATAGCCAGATTGAAGCGCCGCTGCACCGCTTACGGCAATCAACTCTCCGGATGATAGTCCGTTGACGATTCCGATCTGCAAATCGTTCGAACGTCCTGTCACAACAAATCGACGTTCAAATGTTTTATCGGCACCTTCAACAAATACATAGGACTGCAACCCCTCGTGAACAATTGATTTTATTGGGACCGACAGCGAGCTTTCCACTTTTCCGGTTTCAATGTGGATTCGCGCAAGCATGTTGTGTTGCAAGGTGAACGATGGCTTTTCTTGCAGTTCAATCCACACAGAAAGGGTTTGGTCACCCACGGCTATGGATTGACCGCTTCGCGTGATGGTTCCGACCACGATCTCGTCAGGAGCAGCTACAAATCGCATTCGCACATTTTGTCCTATTCGAACATGTGGAAAATCCCGCTGCGAAATGAAACCTTGAACCCAAGCGTGGCTGACGTCGTGAATTTCGAAAAGTGGTTCATCCGGTCGCACCACATGACCTAGAAACTTGTCAAAGCCCATGATGACTCCGTCCATTGGAGCGAGTACCGGCAACGTAATCATGAGTCGTTGGCTGCTCAACAACTCCGCGATTTGCTGATCGGTGATCCCTGCTGTCTTCAATTGTTGGATAACAATGTCGCGTCTGCTGGCAAATTGATTGAGTTGACTCTCGTTCTCCCAAAGTTGTCGTGGAGCGATTGACTCTCTTGCGGCAAGTAGGTTTTCCACCATCGTTCGCTTCATACTGAGGTTCAAGTTTGCCCTAAGCAAATCAAGCTGCAGGCTCTGAAACACCTGACTTGTAACCTCGGCAAGCACTTGGTCTTTGCGCACCTTTTGGCCGCGATCAACCAGTATCTTGCTAATGGCGCCACCGAGTTGGGCAGAGGTAATACTGCGATTCGTCGGAGGAACATCAACCAAGCCGTCAATTGCAATGGTTTCGTTAATGGTGTGTGTCGAAACGGGTGCCGTCCTCAAGCCGATGTCGCGAGCCGATTCAGGACTCACTTTGAGGACTCCCTTTGCAAAGAAGCCCCCCAATTCATGGCTGCCTCGAGTAACAACGCGATCACCGGGATAGAGGCTACCACCTTGAACTTCGATGAAATCTCCGGTTCGTTTGCCAAGCACAAGCGGTTGCTTCTTGTAACTCGAAGCGACTGCTGTTTGTTCTTGTGCAACAAGAACAAAGCGTTCCGCTCCATCGCGAATCACGGATGAAACTGGCACCACGAGGTGATTGTTCCCCTTGATCGAATCCACTTTTACTTGTCCAGTCATTCCCGGCAGCAGAATGTGAGGACCATTCAATTCATTCTTTATGGTCGCCCAAATGGTCCCCAAGTGGGTGTTTGGATCCAAATAAGAATCCACTACGTCCACTACGCCACGGTAGGAAATCGATGAATCGGTGGTTATTTGAAATTCGATAGTTTGTCCAACTGAAACAGTTGTGAGGTCCTTTTCTAAAACTTGGATTTTTAGCCACACACTTCTAAGATCGATGATCTCGAACAGGTGCTCCTTTGGATCGACAACCTTGCCTAACGATAGATCGGCATGAGTCACAACACCATCGATAGGTGATCGAAGCTGGAGGAGTTGTCGATGATTCTGCTGGGGAGACTGAAGGATGGCATCGAGCATCGCGACAGGAAGCTGTAATGACCGCCACTTGACTGATGCCAACTCGACTGACGTCTTGTCTTGGTCTTGCTTTAGCTTCGCTTCGATGAATCGAACTGCTGGAATAGCACCACTTCGACTGGCTTGTCCAACGCTCTCGACTAATTGCGATGATAGTAGGAGGTCACCTTGAGCGGCTCTCAGTTCGAGTATGAGCTGTTCCAGTTCTGGACTTTCCATTTCGGCCAGAACTTGCCCCTCGCTTACCGTCTCTCCTGGACTCACTTTCAAATCAACGATTCGGCCTGTCAACGGTGATGCGATCACGGCATGTCGATCCCATGGCATCACAATGGAACCGTAGGCATTCAATGTTTGGGGGAGCTCTTTCGATTCTGCTTCGACGGTTTGTACGTCAAGCGTTTTACGGGCTGCCTTGGTCAGGATCAACCTTCCCCTTGCGACATTGACCTCTATGCCTCGAGTTGGCAGTGGATGGTGGCCTTCATGAGCATGGATCTGCGAAACGACTAGCAATATTGCAACTAGCCCCACAAGAAATTTTGGCATGGAAGTGATCATCGAGGTTTTACTAAGGCGATCGGCAGACCAAAAACTACAACGTAGCACAGGCTGCCAGCCTGTGCTTTTTAGACTATTACAGGCTAGCAGCCTGTGCTACGGGTATGCTCGCCTAACTTAGCGTTTCTCTCCCTTCTCACTGCGAATCTCACCGCGAATCTCATTGCGAAGCTTTGCAACCGTCGCCAAGGTCGCGTCTGCATCGCGAAGTGCTTTCGCCTTACAGCCCTTGCAGCAAAGGAATACCGGCTCGCCATTGACCTCGACTTTCAGAGGTGTACCCATGGAGCCCAGTAATTTGTCGGTCATGATGGCACAGTACTTCTGCGAGTCAACCAAGGTGCGATCCGCCTTGTTCAGGCTTGAGAGCGCTTCTGCAATTTTCGGATCGAGCTTTGTTGCTTGCACATAGTCTCCGGGTGCCTTAAGGCTATCCGGTTCTTCTTTTGACATGCGAACAAACTCGTCTACGCAAGGGGGGCAACAGAACAGGTACTTCTTGCCATCGATTTGCCATTCGACTTTTGGATTTGCCTTGGTTAATGTAACTGGGCAGATAAAGTCGCCGGGCATTGGGGCCATATCATGTTTGGTCATCAGCCCGCGAAATTTGGCACCAGCTGGCAGCTTTCCGTTCGCATCGATATCTGCTTGCATGTATTTTCCACCGGGCGTGAAATAGAGCTTTTGTTCCTCGGCACCGCTCACTGCCGCTGGCATGCCGTTATCGTGTTGCTGAACAGCGGTTGTAAATCCAACTCGAAATCGTTCCGTACCGATTCGCAAATTCGGAATGGTGACGTCGATCGCTTTTCCGATCGCTGACGCCGGCAGCAGCCCAACGAATTGCGACGTCTTGCCATCAGCGTCTCCTTCTTGTGGGACCGCTTTCATTTCGATTGGCGTCGCGTCGGTCTCGCCTGCGGACTTGATGTAAGCCTTCACTGGTTGAACATCGACCTCTTGGATGCGCGTTTCATCCGCACCCAGCATTAGCAGACGAAACTGCCCGTCTTTTTCAATGACCGCTTCCGCGTGATAACTATCGGAACCGATAGGAATCACAATCCCACCGTGAGCTCCCGCAATATGCGGATGCTCGCCTTCTGCAGGTTTATTTTGGACTGTTTTTGAAGTCTTTGAATTGCCATCCACTGTGGGATTTGCTGGTAGGTTCGCAGTAGTAGGTGATTGGTTACAGCCAACTAGAACGAAGCTGGTCACCACGAATACGGACAAGGTTAAGGCAAAAAGGCTCTGATTTCTCGACATGTTGGCTTCCAGGAACGAGCGTAAAAAAGGTCGATAAACGGGGATAAGCTGCCTAAAACTAGCATTTTAGACGCGCCACAGGAACATCAACGCAGGATTGGATGCTGTTTTGACAAGAATCCTTCACCTAATTGTGCGATTCTCATCTAAATGGAAATGTTCGTGAAGGCAAACGACACCTAGGGCATCGCAGGAGTCGCTTGTGCGAAGTCGTGTCGAAACTGCGCTAAGGAATGCACCGCTATGTTAAAGATGATGAAATAGTCCTGTGAACCAGATTTCGAGTTCATCAACGACACTTCGGTTTCTTCGGCGAATTTGTTAAAACACATTTGCCGAGAGGGCAAGCTACTCCTTGGCCTCTGGCAATCCTTGGCCTCTGTGATTCCTACGCTTTTCTATTCCAACGCGCTGACCGGATCGTTTTCACAATTTCAGCGTTTCAACCCACTGACTAACCTCAGCAACGTCTGCTGCGCCGACCATCGTGAACTGCCGATCTTTTTGACGCCAACTCACAGCCAACTGGCCAGCGGACTCAATAATTCGACACTGCGTTCCAGAGCATTGCGTGTCGATCGAGGGCAATTCCCCAAACCAAACCGGTTGCTCATCCTTGTGCTCAAACACGATCACGGATGTCCCATTGGGGCGTTGACAAACCGTAGCGCTGCATTTGCAGCAAGGCATATTGAGCACATGGGTGGAAACTCGCTGAAATCCATCGGGCACATGATTAAACAACGCAGGTCGATAGCCGATGGTTTTTGTGGCCGATTCGGTATCAAGTTGTTTTCCGTCGTACTTTTCAACGAGATTGGAAATCGCTTTCTGCGGTTCCAATTGTGCGAACTCGATCACGTTTCGAAAATCGACAGCTAACGAACCATGTTCGTGAGTCGCATGCTCATGCTGTGTGTTCGTTCCATTTGTGGGATACCACACTACACGAGCCAGGACGAATCCTACCGATGCAGCCAAAGCCAGCGCAGGGACGAGCCACTTCATGGACCGCCGCTCACTCAATCTCAGTTTGGTGGGAATAGCCGCCTCGATTCGTCCCCAAGACCCTTCCGTATCGACGGGAGCCTCGACTTCTCGCATCCACTCCCCAATTCGTCGGAAGGATTCCAGATCCCTTTTGCAAGCATCACACGATTCGATATGCAGCGACACTCGCTCATTCAAGCCAGAGTCTAGTTCGCCATCCATGAATGGGGACAGTTTCTCAGCAACTTCTTTGCAATTCATGGCAATCATACCTCCCATCCCAAGTGAGTAAGCGCAGACCGCAGTTCTGACCGTGCCTTGTTCAATCGGGAACCAACGGTCCCTTCTGGAACACCAAGCACTTCGGCAATCTGTTGATAGCCGAAGCCCTCGACTTCTTTCATGTGCAATAGCGCACGTTGGTCACCCGACAAATGGTTCATCGCGATCTCAAGCACTTCTGCGTCTTCACGCGAGGAGCTCTCATCTTTCGGTATGGATTGCACGGCCGCATCTCCAGCATATTGGCGTATCCGTTCTTGCTCGCGACTTGCTTTGCGAAGGTGTTGCAGGGATTGATTGACGGCCATACGGTGAACCCAGGTCTCAAAAGACGACTCAAATCGAAATTGGCTGATTTTGGCGAACAAGGTTACAAAGAAATCTTGTACCACATCGTCGACATGGTCCTGCCCAACGATACGTCGCACAATACGAACTATTTGTGCGGCGATCCTTTGGTAAATCTTCTTCTGCGATTCTTGGTCGCCGAGAGCAGCTCCGCGAATCCACTCGGCCAACTCGGCATCGAATGGACGATCGGGGAGCTTGTTACTCGGGAAAGGCTGCTTATTGGATGTCATTGTGGGACCGAAACTTCACGCAAATGGAAGAAATCGACTGGTCTTCGACGCCAATGTGAATCGGCAAACTGCGACCATCCCATTTCGCTTGATCGAAAGAACGTCGAGGAGTTCAATCGAGCTCAAGCTATCCAAATGCAGGCAAGGTATTGCCAATTGCGTTTGGCCAGCCAGTGAAATCGTGGTGGAGAGTACGAACACGTTACATCTTTCTGAATCGCTGCCATTGGCCTGAGCACGAGACGTTTTGGGTGTTCATCAACTGCATGGCTCGATGCGTTAACTCAACACGATTGTCACGATCCCTTGCGATTCGACTCCCAATTCATTTTTGATCGTGTACGCAAACTGATCGAACCCGAAGAAATTGTACTCCCTACCCGTGTAAGTAACCTTGCCCGTCGCATTATCGAACGTTATCCGAGCATCAGAATTAAACTGTTGTGAGATGCTGGTGATTTGAAGACCGGCACCTGATGTCGTGCTATTTGCTATGTCGTTGATCAGAACATCTAGCTCGAGCGGTCCATCCAGCGATGAAACCTCGAAATAATCATCGACTGCGACCGGGGATTGCGCGGCCCTTGGAACGGTGATGTCAAAACCAGTCAGAATCGTATTGACGTTGACAACGCCATATAGAAATGCAAACACGTTCAAACGGATGCCTTCCGGTGCAGCAAATCCGGCCGCTGGCTCGTATTCCAGGTTGGCGAGGATCTGGTTGACTCCCGGGATAGAGCCGAAAATCCATACCGACCCGGTCGGTGATGGACCGAACGATGCGTCGTCGACATTTGCGGAAGTCTTAAGCTTTCCCGCGAATCGGTCCCCTGCGAAAGCACCCTCAGGCGGTGCCCAGTTCAGTAGGATCCCAACGTTGGCGGGTTGGTCACCATCGTAATTCACTTGGATCAACGGAGCTCCGTCGGCTCCTCGGAAAGTCGTCGAGCGTCCAGGTGTCGCAATGAATTTCTCGGGAACATCGACGCTGAAGGGACCAAACCCCTGTGGGTCTTGCTCGTAATTCACGGAAATGAACGAAGTAGAGCGGTTCCCTTTAGCGTCCTCGGTGGTGTAAGAAAATCGATCGTACTTTGCAGCTTGTGCTGCAGGAGTATATCGAACGACATCGCGACCAGGATTCGCAGGATCCTGCTCGATGGTTGCCGTTCCGGTGGCAGGGACGCCGACCGCCACGATCCGCAATCCCGTTCCTGTGTCATTCGCCAAGGCATCGATGACCACATCAGGGAATGATGTGGCGTCGGAGGGGATGGTTACGTGGACCATATCGTTTTCGTTCGTCAAAAACCCATCGACGAGTTTGTCACCAAGTTCCGGGTAACCGCCCGCAGATAGGATCGCGAGTACTTCTGCAGCTTTGGCTACGTCCGTGGTTTCCGGAATTTCGCCGGTCGCAATCGCTCGCTCGAGTCGTGAAATTCGATTCTCCATACTTACGGAACTTGGGAGTACATCCACCCCATCTGCCGAATCCCGATTGATGTAATTGATAACGGTCAACGCGTCCAAGGGCGAAAGACTTCCATCGGCGTCGACATCGACGGCTACGCGTTTATCTGCCGCTCCGCCGCTGAGCGGGTTGACTATGCTTTGAAAATTGAGCTGGTTGATGACGACCAAAGCATCGAGGGGCGTGATGAAGCCGCTCATATCCGCATCTTCGGGCATCATGAAGTTGTTCATCATGACCAGATCGGACGCCATGAGTTGCCGCAGTTCCAGCGATTCGTAAACCAGTTTTCGGGAGCGAGCTCGCGGATTGAAAAGCTTAGAAAAGTTCATTTTGGCTCACATTCCCAGCCTGACGACTGGATTAGAACAATGACTCGGAAACGGGTAAGTATGCGACTGATGCCCGTTCGAGGAAC
>JAIPFP010000071.1 GCA_021736575.1 Pirellula sp.
GAGTGCGAACAAGAGCTGGTGGGTGGCTTTCACACGGAATATGGTGGCATCAAGTTCGTTCTGTTTTTCTTGGCAGAGTATACGCACGTGATCACAGTGAGCTTCTTGACGTCGTTGTTATTCTTCGGCGGTTGGCATTTCCCTGGATTGACAGGCCCAGTAGACAGCTCACTGGGTGGTATGTTGTTGCGAACGTTTGTATTGGTTTTCAAAGTAGGAATGGTCGTTTCCTTTATCATGCTGCTTCGATGGGCGCTGCCGCGATTTCGGTTTGACCAATTGATGGGACTTGCATGGAAAGGCCTGATTCCTTTGGGGCTGGTCAATCTGTTGTGCGTGGCGATCGTGTTAACGTTTGACTTGCCCAAACACTTGTTATCTTTCACTGCGATTTTCATTTTTGTCGGGTCGTTGATCAGTGCACGACAATTGCAATTTACTATCAATAGACCACGGTCGGCTGGACGGCCTTCGATTGCTCAAACGACCAGCGAGGTAATGATATGACGACTACGAAAAAGACTAAGACGGTGAAGTGGGGCGAGGAGCCGAAACTTGGCTGGGTAGAAGCCATGTACCTGCCAGCGATTGTTTCTGGAGTTGCGACGGCCCTGAAGCATGCGTTTTCTGGCAAGACAACGACTAGACAGTACCCAGAAGTTGAACCAACCATTCCTCCAAACTACCGAGGCGTTCACCGACTCAATCGAGACGAAGCAGGGCGTGTCAAATGTGTGGCATGTTACATGTGCCAGACAGCTTGCCCAGCCAACTGCATTGAGATCATCGCTGCACCTGCTCCAAAAGACGATCCTAAGTGGAAAGATCGGGACAAGTATCCGGAGACATTCACGATCGATGAGTTGCGATGCATCTATTGCGGTATGTGCGAAGAAGCCTGCCCGGTCGACGCAATCGAGTTGACTAGCATTTATGACCTGACGGGATTAACTCGCCAAGAGATGATCTACGACAAAGAAAAGTTGCTGTCCGTATACGACGAGACGGTGAATTCGGGCAACGATCCGATTCGAACCAATCGCGGTGCGTTAGGTCCTGCATCGCTTGAAGCGCCCACTGCGAAACAAGGCCCACCCCCACCCGGTCAAGGTCGTCACGGCTAATTCAATCCTATCAAGACAGCTAATATGAATTCCCTAATCACTAATATGGCGATGAACCGTTTGGCAGAAGGCTTGCCAGACTTTTTCTTTGTCGCCCAAGCGTTGCCGGATCCAAAAACGATTTCGGCGGCTCAGCCTACTGTTGTTGGTACTTGGAATTTGTGGATGCTAGCTCCGATCGTGTTTGGAGCGATTGGATACATGCTTATCCAACATGGGGTTGTGAAGTCGAAACCAGCCACAGTAAGCGGAATCATTGCGATCTTGGCAGCGGTTATTTTAGGCATTGGATTCACCCCCAATACACTAGAATCCTTGATGCTGATGAGTTTCTGCACGGTGGCGACCGCCGGCGGTGTCAGTTTCTTGGTTGCTCGTGAACCGGTATATGCCGCCCTTGGGTTCGCTACGGCCGTGCTATCCACTTGCGGAATTCTGTTTATGCAATCTGCTCTCTTTGTGGCGGCGGCTACCATGATTGTTTATGCCGGAGCGACCATCATCATCTTTTTGTTCGTGCTGATGTTTGCACAACATACTGATTTGAGAACTTACGATATCCAACTGACTAACCCGCTGTTGGCCGGTGCCATCGGGGCTGTTCTGTTAACCACGATTACAATGTGCGTGACTGGAGACAAAGCGTTCGCTTCGAACCAAGTCGATGCAACGCGGCCTTACAGTCAAGCGAGTCTTCCTGCGGAATTGCGGTCTGAGAAAGCGGAGGAGTTTTACCAGAAGACAACTCCTAGTGCGAGGCTTGTGCCGGGCACAACAGCAGGACTTGGCCGGGCACTCTATACGGACTATTTGATTGCAGTTGAGTTGGCCGGAACGGTGCTGCTGGTTGCGACGATTGGAGCACTTGCCTTGGCCCAACGAACAACGGAGGAGCACGCGTGAACGATATTTTGACTCAGAACTTGCTCGTCTTTGGCGGCATTCTTTTTGTACTTGGTATGGTTGGGTTTCTGACTCGCCGGTCGCTGATATTGATGTTTTTGTCTTTGGAGATGATGCTCTCGGGTGTCAGTATTAACTTGATTGCATTTTCTCGGCACCATCAGAATTTCCAAGGTCAAGTGTTGGCGATCATGGTTCTGACCATTGCCGCTTGCGAAGCTGCTATTGCATTGGCCCTTGTTGTTTCCTTGTTCCGACGCAAAGCAACGCTTGACATCAAAGCCTGGGACGAGTTGAGCGAAACGATTGTTCCAAAGGAGTTAGAAGCTTCTGTTTCGATGGAACATGACGAACAAGAATTCCCAAAACTCACTCCTTCCGGATTAGATCCGATGGAACTACCTGTCCCAGCCAACTTCGATGCTGTCACCGGCGAAATTGCCGAACGCATTAACGCTCGAACTCCGGAGGGCGTCACCCATGCTTAGTTTGTTCGCTTGGATGGTGCCGATAGCCCCGCTCGCGGGTTGTATCATTTGCACGATTATGGCTTTTCGTGGTGATCGCAAGATTGCTCACCTGCCCGCAATTATTTCGTTGCTGTTCTCTGCCCTCTTTACGATCTGCCTTGTCGCTTTCGGCGCTCAAGGCGACAGCGGGGCGACATTCGAGGGATATCGCTACCTCAATGTAGGCGGTTTGACGTTGGATATTTCGCTGAAAGTGGACACGCTGTGCTTGTCGCTTCTGACGGTCGTGACGTGTATCTCTGCCATGATTGCCGTCTATTCCAAAGACTACATGCACGATGACCCTGGGTTTGCGAGATATTACGCAGTCTTTTGCGGGTTCGTCTTTTCGATGACGATGCTTGTGTTGTCCCACAACTTGCTGATGCTCTATGCATTTTGGGAAGGTGTAGGAACCTGTTCTTATCTGTTGATCGGTTTCTGGTTCCGCAAACCGAGCGCTGCTCGTGCGGCTACGAAGGCGTTTCTTGTGAACCGAATCGCGGATTGCTTCTTCTTGTTTGGAATCCTGCTGTTGGCCTATACCGTCGGCCAAACGGAAATCGGGGCATCCAACGGTTTTTTTGCTCGCTTGAACTTTGATACTATTTTCCAAGCCGTTCCGTTTATTGTTAGGGATCATTCCGAGTTGCTGACTACGATCGGCTTCTTGTTGATGATTGGGGCGATCGGCAAATCAGCGCAATTTCCATTCCACGTCTGGTTGCCAGACGCGATGGAGGGTCCAACTCCGGTTTCAGCGCTGATCCACGCGGCAACGATGGTAACCGCAGGCGTTTACTTGATGGCACGCTTATCTCCGCTGCTTGAGTACACGCCTGCAGTGCTGAGCACCGTCGCCTGGTTGGGTGGAATCACTGCGTTCATCGCGGCTTGGATGGCGCTTTTCCAAGATGACCTTAAACGAGTTTTGGCTTATTCGACGGTAAGTCAACTTGGCTATCTGTTTATGGCTTTGGGTGCAGGCGCAATCAAGGAACTGATGGTCGTTGCGGTGGTGGCAGCCATGTTTCACTTGATCACCCATGCTTTTTTTAAGGCTTTGTTGTTTTTGGCTGCGGGCAATGTTATGCACGCGATGGGGGACGTGATCGACATGCGTCGTTTCGGAGGACTTCGGAAAGTACTGCCGAAGACCAACATCTTGTTTTTGATCGGTGCTGCAGCTCTTGCTGGATTGTTTCCGTTAGCCGGGTTTTTCAGTAAGGATGGAATTTTGGCTGTGCTCGCGGATGCAAGCAAAGATGGCGAATACGGAACACAGTTTTCGATACTGTTAGCGATCGGTTTTGTCACAGCATTAATGACCGCCATTTACACTTCTCGCGCCTACTTTACAACGTTTCTCGGAACAGAAAAGCTGCCGGCAGAGGCCGGACATCATGCACATGAGGCGACAAATGTGATGCTTGTGCCAATGGTAATTCTTGCTATTGGTGCGACCTTGGCAGGATTGTTGTTGGGTCCCACCGGGGTTATCGCCAAGTACCTCGAACAAACACCTGCGTTGATGTCGCACGGCGAACATCATGAGCAATATTGGGTCATGGTTTTATCAGGTATTTTGGCGGTTGTTGGCATTGGCATCGGATACGCGTTGTCGAAAGTGGAGCCAAGCATTGCGACCAGTAACGCATGGGCTTCCTTTGCTGATTTCGGCCGCAATCGACTGTATATCGATTGGCTCTACAATACAGCTTTCGTTGTTCCGTTGGAATGGTTTGCCAGAATCCTTGGTTGGTTCGACACCAACATTCTGGACAGTTTAGCAATGCAAATCGCTTCGGTCCCAAGACTTTTCGGGCTCATGGGGCAACGCGTGCAAAATGGACGTGTTCCTGGCTATTCTTTTATTACTGCTGTCGGGATTGCTGCCGTCGCTGTTTGGATCGCTACTCGATAACCTGCAAATCTCATGACGTTAATTATACCGCTGTTAATCTTGTTGCCGCTGTTCGTTGGGATTGGCATGTTCCTGGCTGGAACCAAAGCCGAATCGCTTGTCGGCTTGGCGCTTGGTGCCTCGGGCTTAGTACTTGCGCTCAGTTTGTTGCTGCTGTTTCAAGTTTGTGGTGCGGCTGTACCTGATTCCGCAACGAATGGTGCGACGATTATTGCTCGTGTCGGATATGCGCCCGATTGGCTCCATATTCGTTTGCCCGTTTCCGTGGATGGACATCCTATTTATTGGCATTTGCAGTTCGGAGCGGATGGAATTGGCGCATTGCTCGTCTTGCTGACCGGAATTGTGGGTTTCGTTACCATGATTATGGCGACGCACCAAATCCGTGAACGGTTAGTTAGCTACCTGGCTTTAATACTGATCACGCAATCCATGTTGCTGGGCGTTTTTCTATCGATGGACCTGTTGTCCTTTTATCTATTCTTCGAAGCCGTTTTGTTGCCGATTATCTTGCTGATGAATGGGTGGGGAAACAAAGCAGAGGCGCTCAAGGCTTCTCGAAAATTCCTATTGTACACATTGGTTGGGAGCGTCCCGATGGTGATTGGGCTAATCGGCATTGCGCTGCAGTCCGCAACACCTGTTCGACCATCGACCGTTTCGCTCGAACTGTTGTCTGCGATCGCCAAAGAAAGCCAGTTAGCAGCGATCAACGCATCACCGGGCGATGCTCTCAATTCCGTGTCCATTCTTGCAAGCAAAGATCAGTGGATCGTTTGGATTTTGCTGTTGGGATTTGGAATCAAGTTAGCGATTTTGCCCTTACATACTTGGTTGCCGACGACATACGCTGTGGCTCACCCAAACACAACCGCGTTGATTGCCTCTGTCGTTGCAAAACTTGGGGTGTTTGGCATCATCCGAATTGTTATTCCGCTGACGCCATTGGCTTTGTCGACGTATGCGCAGATGCTTTTCGGAGGGTTAGGTGCTGTTGCCATTGTGTACGGTGCGCTTGTGGCTCTATCGCAATCGGACATGAGAAAGGTCCTGGCATACAGCTCGATTAGTCACGTTGGATTCATAACCCTCGGGCTGATGTCGATGAACAGCGAAGGCCTCAGTGGTGCTGCCATCCAAATGTTCAATCATGGAATCATCACTTGCAGCATGTTCCTGATTTTGGCGATGCTCGAACAAAGACGCGGCCCCGTGTCGTTGTGCGATGAAGATTGCGGGCTGGCGTCGATCTATCCGAAGTTGGCCGTGATGATGGTTTTCTTTACATTGGCGGGTGCGGGACTGCCTGGCTTGAATGGCTTTGTTGGCGAATTGCTTGCCATGACGGGAATGATTCGGGTATCCGGTCTGTTTACCGCCATTGCAGTTTTGGGAACGGTTTTAGGGGCTTGGTATGGCCTGAGAATTGTTCAAAGAGTCTTGTTTGGCAGCAATGGAGAGCACAAGTCCAAGGTCCATGCCCAGGTGAATGGCGACTTGAAAGCAACCGAGTTCGCACCTTTGCTCGCCCTGGCTTGCATTTGTCTTTTTATTGGAGTTCGACCTCAAGATTCGATGGATTTGATCGAGAACGACATTAAACGAATTGTGTCTGTGTCGGAACCAAGCGCGAAGTCCGTCCATTCTGAAATCGACCAATTGGCACAAACACAACCATAAGACACCGGTAAACAGCTTACTTCGTGACAACGTGTAGCGTCGTCACTCCTTTCGAATTTGGCAATACTGTGGATACATTAGAAACAATCAAATCCTCATTAGCATTGATGGCACCAGCGATCACATTGATCTTGGGAGGTTCGTTGTTGCTGGCGGCTTCCTTGGTGCTAAAGTCCGGTAAAGCACGCGATGTGCATGGGCAACGCAACGGCATGGCTGTCGCATCTCTCGTGTTGCTCTTGGTTGCTGCAATTCTTGGATGGATACGGGTTGTTCCTGACGATTTGGGGCAAGGACTCTTTCGATTTGATGCGGCGGCATTGGCCTCTGAGCGACTTGCGCTTTTAGGTGGCTTGATCGTGATCTTGATGTCTTGGTCAACGGCACCTCGGGCACATTTGGGCGAGTACTACGGATGCTTGATAATCATGATTGGTGCCGTCCCGGTAGTCGGTGCGTCCAACGATCTTGTCTCTTTGTTTCTTGGGCTCGAATTGATCAGTATTCCGACCTACATCATGTTGGGAATCGTCAAAAATGACAATGCAGGTGCGGAGGCGACGATCAAATACTTTTTATTGAGTGCGTTTGCATCTAGCTTCTTTTTGCTGGGAGTTAGTTATCTTTACGGATTCGTTGGCTCGACCAACTTGCAGGTCATTCAAAGCAATTTCGCAACTGCAAACAGGTTGACTTCACTCGCCTTGGTGCTCGTCATGTGCGGACTGGCGTTTCGAGTTACGGCGGTTCCAATTCACTTTTATGCGCCGGATGTGTTTGAGGGTACGAGTCTTACCATGGCCGGCATCATGAGTTACTTGCCAAAAGTTGCTGGCTTTGTGGCTTTGATTCGAATCATGGGTACGGGCTTGAATAGTCAGACGCTTGAAATTGTGGTGCCAGTGTTGTTCGTATGTTCCGCCTTGACGATGTTCGTTGGAAACTTCTTGGCGTCTGCGCAGAACAATCTTCGGAGATTGTTGGCATACTCGAGTGTGGCGCACACAGGATATCTCATGTTAGCCATGACTGCGTTGCTACGGGAGAACGCTGACCCTAACGTGCTCTACTCCTATCTGGCTGCGTATGCCGCCATGACGCTCGGCTTCTTTGCTTGTTTGGGCGAGATCGAAGCGGCGGGTGGCAAGACGCAACTGGTCGGCGATTTGTCCGGTATGTTTTATCGACGTCCTGCGGCTTCCATTGGAATGACGGTTTGTTTGATCAGCATGATCGGATTACCGTTGACTGCGGGCTTTTGGGCTAAGTTCTTAGTATTTATGGGGACGGTTGCTGCGGGAACCAAGGATCCGCTTAGCATCGCGATGGCCGTCTTGATGGCCTTCAACGCAGTGATTGCAGCCGGTTATTATTGGAGAGTGCTCAGCAAATTGTTTGAAACTAGCGATGCCTTTGTGCCGTTGCGAGTATTTCGTCCAAGCCTGTTTGTCGCATATACCATATGTGTTGTCCTCACAGTCGTTTGGTTCTTTGTGCCCGCTGTCATGTAGAAGCCGATGCTCGAAGTATGCGTTGACACAGTACAAGCTGCCAGTATTGCTGTTTTAGCTGGGGCACAACGAATTGAATTGTGCGAACGCCTAAGTGTTGGCGGCGTGACCCCAAGCGCCTCTTTGATCAGCGAAGTTAGAAAAGCTGTCAAGGTACCGTTGATCGTCTTGATACGATCCCGTGCTGGCAATTTTGAGTTTTCGGATGACGAAATCGAGCAAATGATTTACGAGTCGCAACATGCCATTCGGTTGGGTGCTGACGGTGTCGCAATTGGAGGGCTTCTTCCAGGTGGATCCCTTGACACTCGCTTTTTGAACTTGGTTGCAAGCTCGCAGCCAAAGTGCGAGCTGGTAATGCACCGAGCCTTTGATGGAGTTCGCGACCCGATCCAATCCATCGAAGACTTGATTGCGATCGGCTTTCGTCGAATCTTGACAAGCGGTGGACCGCTTAGGGCAATCGACGGCGTGAACAACCTCAAAAAATGGAACGAGTGTGCGTGTAATCGAGTGGAGCTTCTTCCAGCGGGCGGTGTTCTCGCATCCAACGCATTAGAAATTCTGACAGGCTCGCAATGCAGGCAGTTGCATGGTTCCTTCCGAATGCCAAACGATGGAAATCAAAACAACATGCTGCCAGACTCGATTGGCGTTCGGACAACTCGACAAATTTTAGATGATTATTTGGCAGTTCGGGCTAGAGCATAGCAGTCCATCGCCAAACGTTTATTCGCTACGTTGTGTATTCGGAATTGAACCGAACATATTCTGTGTTGAGATCTGTCGTCCAGTGCTTTGCCGAACCAGGGCCTAACCCAACGCGCAAATCGATTTCCGTTAGCTTTGCACCCTTGATAGATTTGCTAACGATTGACGCATCGAACGGGAGAGGTTCACCTCGACCAAAGAGAGGAATACCATTAATCTCAAGATCCGTGTATTCAGGGCGTATGGGCACACCCGCGTAGCCTGCCGCGGACACGATCCGGCCCCAATTTGGATCCCCACCGGTGATTGCTGTTTTGACCAAATTGCTCAATGCAATGCTCCTGGCGACAGCATCTGCATCTGCGTCGGTGTTTGCACCGCAAATTCGAATTTCGATTAGATGCGTTGCACCCTCCCCGTCATCTGGAATCTTCTTTGCCAATTCAATAGCCATCTCATCCAGTTGATTCGAAAATGCAATCTCCTCAATTCCTTCAATGGCTGGCCTGGCAGCCGTCGGTTGCGCTGCGAGCATTACCAGGGTATCGTTCGTGCTCATATGACCCTCAACGCTGATGCAATTGAAGGATTTGTTAGCCGCCGATTGCAATATTCGTTGTGCTTGCGCTGGTTCCATGGGTGCGTCTGTGATGATGATAGCCAACATCGTTGCCATCTTGGGACCAATCATGCCCGCTCCTTTGCACATTCCAACAATATGCATTGTCTTCCCGCCAAGATCGAACTTTCGGTCCGCGATCTTGCGAGCAATATCCGTGGTGAGAATTCCATCGCATGCATTCAAGAACCCTTGCTCGTTGCCAGCTAGTTCTAGGGCTGCCGCACTTATACCCGCCGCAACTTTTCCCATCGGCAGGAATCGCCCGATCACACCGGTGCTCATCACCAAGAATTGATCCGCAGTCAAATTCCCTGTTGGGTCGACCGCGCTCGCAGCAAGCCTAGTCATTTCGACCGCGTCTTGGTGACCTCGTGTTCCAGTACAAGCATTTGCGTTGCCGCTATTGACCACTACACCTCGAATCGTATTCGATGGAGTTCGGCTGCGCGACACGACCACTGGGGCTGCGACGATTTGATTCGTCGTATAAACGCCCGCCGCAATACATGGCACGTCGGAAACAATGAGAGTTACGTCGCGAGCTCCCACGCGACTTTTGATGTTGCTCGACACGCCCGCGAAACGAAAACCTACAGGAAGATGAACCACGATTTCTCCAAACCCAAGCAACCAAAAATCAAATGACCAAGTCGGCGATGTAGAAACTGCCGTACGTATGCACTCGGTCGAGTTGGTGAAGCTTCTTTGCCAGGTCCGTATTGTAACGAAGAAGTTCAGGAAGTTTAACCAATTCACCGTTGCGTTTAACTTTGACGTCCTCGATGAACTCCGTGCGGAGTCCACCGGATCGCCAAAGGATTCGTGAGTTGGGTGCTGCTCTACTTAAAATCGCTTGCCATTCCGATTCAAGGAGCGGAAAATAGTGATCGCTGAGCCAGTCCATATGGTCTAGCAAGATGAAGCGAGAAATAGATCCATCGTGTTTCTCAAGGAAACCTTGAACCGAGTCCGTGGTCACCGTCAATCGGTCTAAATCGCCACTCTTCAGTTTTTCGAAGTTCTCTTGTTTCACGTATTCTGGGCAGCAATTGAGAGTGTACTTGCCGGTGATATAAACCCGCCAAAAGTAGTTGTCCTGAATTGGAACTTTTGCGAAAACCGCTTCCATCGAATCTTCAACAAATTGGACGACCCCGCCTGGGTATTGTTCATCAATTTGCTTGCGCTGAGCTTTTGGAACTCCAAGCATGCTCAAGGTGGTGTCGCGGTTCATGGCGAATCTCAAAGTCTTGGACCATATCTTTTCACGTGCCCTCGCGTAAATCTCCTGTTGGGCTTGAAGGGTCGGTGCCTCTAGGATTTCCAGTACTTCCGGGCGACAGCGGGCGACTCGATTGATGTAAATACCGATCATCCGAGCGAACGCTCCGGAGGTTCCTCGGAAGTAAAACGATTTGCGAGGGTTGTCAAAGAATCGTATCCAACGATCCCAGTACTTGCGACTCGTCGCCGATATCGATTGTCTGAGATGAGACGCGTAAACCGACTCAACGTTGGGCAGATAGCCCTGTCCAAACATTTGAAAAAATCGATCGTAGTCCAAATTACGAATCGCTGACGCTTTCAATTCCAACAAAGCGTTCTGCCGCGGATTCATGTCGACGGCATAGACGTGGCCAGCACCTGCGAGGAGATAGTCGAGGGCGTTGCATCCCGCAGAGGTAATAACCATCACTCGATCTTGTGCTGTAAGCTCCAACGCTTGTCGATCCAAGCGAGGGTCTTCCCAGCACGTGTTGTAAACCAAGTTATTGCCATTGATGAATTTGAATACACGTCCACTTACCCATTCGCTGATGGCCATCGACTGCTACTTCTTACGATTGTTCGGATTTGGATTGTTTGCGTCTGCCTTAGGGTCGGCGGCTTTGGGGTCGGCGGCTTTAGGGTCAACTGCTTTTGGATCGACTCCTGGCTTCTTTGGCGCTGCCCCTGCAGGTGCGCCACCGGCAGGGTTCAAGGGCGCTACTGGCTTCTTAACCCCCATACTGGGTTCCCGAATTTGCCCACCATCCACCGGGATGAACTGATTCATTTGGCTCATACCTGAGGATTCTTGTGTCTTGTTCCAAGGTATCGTATACGCGGCAAACAAACCGGACCGCATGTCGACCACGTAAATCAACGATGCAGCTGGCCTCACGTTGCTGCCCGATGCAACTGTTGTTGAAGCTCCGCTCACAAGTAAGTACTCAGGGTTCTTGCTTGCTCCAAGCAAGCCCTGGACGTTGGTCATAAACAATCCACCAAACTTTCCCATCCTAGGATAATATACCCAACCCTTTAAATCGCCCGTAACAAAATCCAAGGCAAAGAAACCTTCCGAATTTTCATCGACTTGTGCAGTACAAACGGCCATGTTCGACCCGCCATGGGAAGCGGATGCGGACAACAAGTCGGGATGGACTCGACCGAAAGGAAGAGCGCTCCAAGCCGATTGATTTAACTTGTCGCTGTCAACATTGGTCGACTGTCGGCCTGCGTAAAACGCGATACCCAAGAGCAATGTCAGGGCGACGCCTAGAACAACCCCACCCGCAATATAACTCATGTTGCAGCAGCGAGGTTTGACTGGTACGTCCAAAATTTCTATTTGCGATTGTTCGAGTGCCATACATTGATTTCCTTGAACGGAAGAGACTTCAGCAGGAGAACATGACGGGCAAATGCCCAAAACCACACTTTAAGTGTACTCGACCGCCGCATTTGGAAAGCGGCGATTAAAAAATAGTTTATCGATTCGCGACTAGGCATTCACCTTTGTCGCCAATTTTGCGGCTTGTTCGCGTTTAACAAACCAAAGCAAGACAGGGGCAGCCACAAAGATCGAACTGTATGTTCCAACCAAAATTCCGACTAACAAACAAAATGCGAAACCGTGGATTCCCTCTCCCCCGAAAATGTACATCAGCAAGATCGCAATGATCGTGGTCGAGGACGTCAACAACGTTCGACTCAACGTTTGCGTAACGCTTGCATTGATCATTTTCTCCGTCAAATTTGGACTCTTGCCCTTCACTTCGCGGATTCGGTCGAACACGACGATCGTATCGTTGAGCGAATAACCGATAATGGTTAAGAACGCAGCAATAATCGTAAGCGAAACCTTGAAGTCTTCGATGAGCAGGAATCCAAACGGCTGGAAAAGCCAGTGGCTAATCGCAATGAAGGCCAGGGTGATTAACACATCGTGAATCAGGGCCACGACGGCAGCGATGCCATACGCAATACGTTGAAATCGGAACCAAATGTAGGCCACGATAAACACCAAGCTCAACAGCAGTCCTGCGATAGCTCGCTGCTGCATCTCGGTTGCAACTCGGGACTCGATCTTGCTAACCGATTGAAAAACAGGTTGATTTTGAAGTTTTGCCCGCAACTTGTCGGTAATTTCACTCGTCGTCTTTGCGTCGAAAGGGATCGAAACGATCCAGTCGGCATACCCAACTCCAGACTCGCGATTCCAGCCCGTCGCATTTTCAGGCCGCATTTCAATTTGCGCATCAACCAGCGTCGTGTTGACCGCTGCCGCCGCTTCGATGAAAGCTTCGGAAACTTGTGCAGCATTCATTTTGGCTAAACCCGCACCTTTGCTATTCTTGAACTCGAGATCGACCGTTGTTTTCACAGCGACTTCTGTTGCCGCTTTTGTTTCGGTTGCTGACGGAGTTGCAGGTGCGGCGGCTGTGGGTGCTTGGATCGCCTGGAATTCTGCGTTCGTTTTAACCTCCGCGTTCGTCTTTGCCTCAGCGGTTGGCTTTACTTCGGGCTCTTGAAACGAAACCAAACGCACGTGCCCTTGATTGGTCCAAGCATCCGACTGAGGGTCTGCCGTCGGTTTCACGAGCAAGTCAAACGTAACAAGTCTGGCCGGCGCATCACCTGAAAAACCTTTGAGCAATCGCGAAGTGACCTCTTTTCCATCCTTGATGGACACGTCTAGCTTGTAAACACTGTCCTTTTCGAAGTCCTTCATATCGACGCTGGTAAGCGATGTTTGGATTGGCAAATCTTGTTCGTCCTTGTCAAAGGCTTTATTTGCAATCGCTCGAACTTTGTCTGGCGACAAACCTTTGTCCAATGAGAAAACAACCGAGGTGCCGCCATTGAAGTCGATGTCCAGAATCTGACGTCCGCGAATGGCGGTCGCAATCAACCCGATCGCGATCAAAATGAGCGAACCTGTGTAGCATGCGAACCGAAAACCCATGAAGTCGATATCGCCAGGGCCAAATAAGGCCCGCTTGCCTGAGTTGACATAGTCCGACATTCCGAGCCAAGCAAACTTCCAACGATCCGCAATTTCAAAAAGTTTGTGCGTTACAAAGACCGCAGTGAACAAACTAATCACCAAGCCGATGATCAACGTAATGGCGAAGCCTTTGATTTGCTCCGTGCCGACGAAATACAAAACAACCGCAGTGATCAGCGTCGTTAAGTTGGAGTCAAAAATCGTTGTCCAGGCTCGATCGAAACCGTTGCGAATGGCCATGCGAGTCGACGCTTTTTTCTCTGTCTCTTCTCGAATCCGTTCAAAAACCAAAACGTTCGCGTCGACGCTCATTCCGACCGAAAGCACCAAACCGGCCATCCCGGACAGAGTCAGGGGCTGCCGAATCAACATCATCACGGCGATGATCATCCCCAAGTTGAGCAACAAGCCGAGGGTCGCAATCACTCCGGAAAATCGATAATAGACAAGAACGAGTGAAATAGTCACGAGTAGCGACACAATGCTCGCGTAAGTGCTCTTGGTGATCGCATCGCGCCCCATGCTGGCACCGATCGAATTCTCGCTGATGGGTTCCTTGCTCAATGTTCCAGGAAGCGAGCCCGCATTCAAAATCGAGGCCAGGAAATCGACCTGCTTCTCGGTGAAGCTCCCTTCGATCAGTCCTTCGCCTGCGATGGTTGAATTCAAGTTGGGTGCAGACAACACAATTCCGTCCAACAAAATCGCCATTCGGCGTTTGAAATCGCTGGTTGGGCTTGGTAGATTCGCACCTGTGAGTTCGCGCATTTTCTGTGCGCCACCCACCGACATGGAAAAATTAACTTGATAACCGCCCGTTCGCGAGAATTCCTTCTTTGCAGTTCGCAAGTCGGCTCCTGTGACTTCCGTGTAGGGCGAGCCGAACTTTTCAAGCGCCAACAGCACGTCCACGCTGGTGATGTTTTGGCTTGAGAGCCAGTTTTCGAAATCGTTCGGTTTAGTGCTCATCGGAGGTAAAAGCAGTCGACCCGTTTGCGCGTTTCGAATCACGTCGCCCGATTGATAGCCTGTAATCTCCCGGACGCCCTCTATTTCGACACCACGCCCAAGAGTTCTCCAAAGGCCAGCAAGACGATTGGCATTCGTGACTTTGTCGACGAGATAAACATTGCGATTCAAACGGATGTTCTGGTCATCCGAGTTGGCTTGCGCGGTCGCCACGTCGATTACGTCTCGATGATCGTTTGCATTTGCGACGATTCGGAATTGAAGAATCCCTGCATTGGTAATGATCTCTTTGATGTTGGCGATCTCGGTAGGATCCACATCGGGAATCGTGATTTCGATTTGGTCGTCGCCGATTGGGCGAATCAGGATTTCCTTGGTACCCGATGGGTTGAGACGAATCGAAAGCGGAACTTGGAAATCTCTTGCAACGACCTTTTGGCCTTGTCCCTCGATCGCAGTGGATCGATCGATCTCGTAAATGAAATTCGTTCCCCCGATAATTTCTGGCCCGTACTTGAGAGTGCCGGTTGCCAGGATGAACGCTGTCGAAAGGGTTGCAAGAATGATCCAGTAAAACGCAACATTGTGCGTAGGCATCTTCAACTGCTTCGACGCGAAACGGCTGAGAATGAACGGAAGCAGCACTGCACCAGCCATAATTCCCAGGCTTTTGAGTCCCTGTAACGCTGCGTCAAAACCGGTGACGGTACTCGTCCCATCGCCGAGCGACACCTGGGCGAACACTGATTGCAAAAAATTTCCAAACATCTGCTATTTAGTCCGTACGTTGGATTGAGAGAAGTTTTTTTGACTTCGCTTTAAAAGGGTTGTTCAAATATGGATATGGTTCGTGCGGTCGCTCAACTTAACACGGTTCGAATCGACATTCGATCGATAGTAAGTTTCGCATTCGAGTTTTCATCGACCCGCAAGGTGATCGTGCCGGCTTCGATGTTGATGTTGGATACAATGCCGTGAATTCCGGAGGTAGTCACAACACGATCGTTTTTCTTGAGGTTTTTGAGTCTCTCGACCTGCTCTCGCTGTTCTTTGCCGCCTGCTTTGGGCCGCAAAAACAATAAGTAGACGTAAACACACACTACCAGAAGCAGTAGGTAGTTGAGTGGATTGGAAAAGAGCTCGTCCCATAGGTTTTGAGGCTTTTTCGGCTTCGAAAGGGGATTCTCATCCCCGTTCATTGCGTTTTTCACCCCCAATTCCGCCGCAGCATCGCCAACTTCGGATTTTGCTGGCGAACTCGCCGATGCGTCGCCCGTATCACTTGGGTCGGGGGCCCGGATGGTCGGTGTTACAGGCCCTTTTGTTATTTCTTCTTGGCCATGCAGTTGCAACGCCGAGTCGAAACACAACGTCAGAAACATTAGAAATACAAATGCAATACGGCCCATTTGGGTGGAGTTGATTTCTGGTGCTTATGCTTTGTCGGGATTGAAACAGGAAACTAAGCAGTGTAAGGCAGTGCAAAAATCGTCACAAGTCCAGACTTTCCAACCAACGCAAATACGTTGGACCTTGCCGGACGTTTTTCCGCCGGTAGTCAGGTCACAGCCGAGCGGCGCGAGTCGCCTGGTGAATTCCCGCGCGATTTACCCATCCTCACCGGACAGCTTGCGATGTTCCGCACCCGACGGCCGGCTAAACGATAAACATGGTCGAACACGGCCAAACATGACTAAATCCAGATGCAAAGGACTTGCTAACAAGCTATAGTTTCAACGGCTCAGGTGTATCCTTTAACCTTAGTCTTTGGGTGCGATTTATGTTGTGCGACGCGCCGCATTGTAGGAATCACGACGGCGGAGCGTCGTGCAACGAAGCAAACAACGGTGGAGCGTCGTGCAACGAAGCAATAGTCCAAGCGCTCGTTTGAACCTCGGTCAGGATTTTTTTGATGAACTGTCGTTCTTTGTTACGTTTTTTTGCATTCGCGATCGTTGCGCTGCTCGCTACAAACTGCGTCGTTGGTCAAGAGCCAGCCGCCCCCGACAAGATCGACTTTGACCGCGATATTCGCCCGATCCTGTCCGAGCATTGTTTTGCATGTCACGGGCCCGACGAAAACAAACTCAAGGCAGGCCTTCGTCTCGATCGTCGCGAATCAGCCTTCACCGCGCGAGACTCAGGCGAGATACCAGTCGTTGCGGGCAAGCTGACGGAAAGCCAACTCATCCAACGTATCCGTGCCGTTGATCCAAACGAAATCATGCCGCCACCGGACGAAGGCAAGCCGTTGACTGGGACTCAAATTGCCTTGGTGTCGCGTTGGGTGGAACAAGGGGCCGAATGGACCGACCATTGGTCTTTGGAAAAAATTCGGACGCCACCCATCCCCGTCGCAGATCCCGCTACGGGAAAAACAGTCAATCCAATCGACGCTTTCGTACTTTCGAAATTGAAGTCTGCGGGCTTATCTCAATCGCCTCGCGAGGACAGAGAGCGGTTGATTCGTCGCGTCTCCCTGGATCTGACAGGTCTGCCCCCCTCGATTCAAGAAGTGGATGATTTCCTCGCGGATCAATCGGACTTTGCCTTCGAAACGGTCGTTGACCGATTGCTAAAGAGTCCACACTTTGGGGAGCGTCTCGCCCTCCCTTGGCTGGACCTTGCTCGCTACGGTGACACGAGCGGATATCACAACGATTCGCTTCGAGACATGTGGCTTTGGCGAGAATGGGTCATCCACGCGTTCAACTCCAACATGCCGTTTGATCAGTTCACCATCGAGCAGTTGGCGGGCGATCTGATTCCCAATGCGTCGATCCAACAACAAGTCGCCAGCGGCTTTCACCGCAATGTTATGACCAGCGACGAAGGAGGCTTGATCGATTCCGAGTATCGCAATCTCTACGTGGTGGATCGAGTTGCAACGACAGGGGTGACTTGGCTTGGGATGACGGTCGCCTGCGCCCAATGTCACGATCACAAATATGATCCCATCACTCAAAAGGATTTCTACCGACTCTATGCGTTCTTCAACAATGTGCCAGAGACTGGCAAGGACGGTGTTCGAGATCGCAACCCGAAACCGTTCTTGCAAGTCCTGTCGACCGCACAGCAGGAACAGAGGCAGCAGTACAGTGCCAAGGTACAGGCTGCGGAAGCGGAGTTCGCCGCGTTGACCAAGTCGCTAGTTGGAAAGCAAAGCATCTGGGAAAAAGAAGTATCCTCAGTTGTCCCTTCGGCTGCGCTTACGAAGCCCGATGTTTATTTTCCACTGGATGATTCAGGCGATGGTGTGGACGCGACCGGCCAACCCGTCAAGGGAGAACAGCATGACGGAGCAAAATTTGTCGAGGGGGCCGTCGGTGCTAGTTTTCAACCTGCAGGCAAACATTGGTTCGAGTATGGAGACCGATTTTCATTCGAAAAGACGGATGCCTTCAGCGTTGGCGCATACCTTTACTCGTCGTCCAAGGGGGGCTCACCGTTTGGGAAAATGGATGACAAGAATAGTTCGCTCGGTTGGGACGTCGAATTTCACGGACTGAGACCAAGCGTGCATTTGATTCACAAATGGCCCGACGATGCGATTCACGTTCAAGCAGACGAGGATCTGCCCGCAGATACGTTTACGCACTTTGCCTTTACTTATGATGGCTCTGGAAAAGCTTCCGGGTTGAAGCTTTACATCAATGGTATGTTAGCGAAGTCCACGGTCAGGAAAGACAACCTGCAGGGATCCATCCAATCAACGACGCCGTTCCACATAGGTCGGCGGGGAACGTTGGGGACTCCGTTCTACGGACGCATCGATGATCTCAAAGTTTACCGAAGCGAACTTTTGCCCAACGAAGTCGCGGTACTAGGTGCGGGCGACTCGCTCAAGATCGCAGCGTTACCCGTAAAGGATCGCAGCAAAAACCAAAAGGAACAACTCGAAAAGTTCTATCGCCAAACACAAGCGCCTGAATGGAGTTCGCTCCAAAAATCGCTAGCGGAACTTAAGAAAACCAAGGATGATTTCGAAAATGCACTTCCCAACACGATGGTGATGTCCGAGATGGAAAAGCCGAGGGATACCTTTATCAAAGTGCGTGGCAACTACGATCAAGATGGAGAAAAGGTCACGCCTGCTGTCCCTGCATTTCTACCGCAGCTCGCTCCGAATGCAGATGGCGTTCAGCCAACCCGGCTGCAGCTTGCACAATGGCTGGTTTCAAGCGAACATCCGCTAACGGCACGTGTCATGGCGAATCGCTGGTGGGCCATGTTGTTCGGCACGGGAATCGTTAAAACACTGAATGACTTTGGCTCGCAAGGGGAGCGTCCAAGCCATCCCGAGTTGCTTGATTGGCTTGCATCCGACTTGAAACGAGACTGGGACATCAAGCGGGCTATCAAACAAATGGTGCTCAGCGCTACCTATCAGCAAACCTCACGAGTGTCGCCGGCTTTGCAAATCAAGGATCCAGAAAACCGGCTTCTAGCTCGTGGACCTAGACAACGTCTCGACGCGGAACTGCTTCGCGATAATGCCCTTGCCATTTCCGGAATTCTCAATCCATCCTTGGGCGGTAAAAGTATCAAACCCGCCCAGCCAGAAGGAACCTGGGAAATCAATGAAATGAGCGGTTACAAGTATGAGAAGTCCAAGGGTGCGGACCTGTACCGCCGCGGCTTATACGTTTACTGGCGGCGTTCAACCGTCTATCCTTCGTTTGTCACACTCGATGCTCCGACACGGGAATTTTGTGTTTCGCAGCGAGCCAAAACCAGCACCCCGCTTCAGTCGCTTGTTTTGATGAACGACCCTGTCTTCGTTGAAGCGGCGCGGGCGTTAGCTCAACGTATCCTTGCGCAACCCAACCTCGATGACTCCGCTCGCATTGTCTACGCTTGGCGAGTTGCATTGAGTCGAGCACCATCGCAATCGGAACTATCCATCTTGCTCGCTACCCTAAATAAACAACTCAAAACGTATCGTGACGACAAAGAGTCCGCCAAGAAATTGGCGGCCGTCGGCGATTTGCCCAAGGTCGACTCGCTCGACGAAAGCGATGTGGCAGCCTGGACTGCGCTGAGCAACGTTATTCTCAACCTCAATGAGACGATTTCGAACTAATGACAAACGATTTTCTTAAATTAAACGTTGCTACTCAGCGGCGAGTCTTTCTCCAGAACAGCTCGACGACAATCGGGGCCATGGCTCTCGCTTCGTTGATGAATCCCCGCACCATGGGAGATAACGCCTCGGGTAATAACGCCATGGGTAATAACGGTTTGGCCGTGCCTGGCGCTATGAAGCAATTGCACTTTGCGCCCAAGGCAAAGCGGATCATCTATTTGTTTATGTCGGGTGCCCCATCGCAACTCGATTTGTTTGATCCGAAGCCGAAGCTCATCGAAATGACTGGGAAAGATCTGCCTGAGAGTGTTCGACTAGGGCAACGCATCACGACCATGACCAGCGGTCAAAAGAATCTCTTCTGTGTTGGATCTCCGTTCAAATTTCAAAAGTATGGTAACTCAGAAATGGAGGTCTCGGAACTTCTACCGAACCTATCCAAGATCGTCGATGAGTGTACGTTCATCCGTTCGATGAATACGGACCCCATCAATCACGATCCGGCGGTTACATTCTTCGCAACCGGCAATCAACAACCGGGGCGCCCCACCATGGGGGCTTGGTTGGCCTATGGTTTGGGTAGCGAAAATCGAGACTTGCCCGCATTCGTTGTTCTGACAAGTGGCGGCGGCGGCCAGACATTGCAAACGCGATATTGGGGAAACGGTTTCTTGCCAGCTCAATACGGTGGAGTGCAATTTCGTAATGCTGGCGACCCCGTATTGTTTGTCTCGAACCCGCCTGGCGTGAGCGGCAATACAAGAAAAGAACTGTTGAATGCAACCAACGAATTGAATCAATTGGCATTAGGAGATCTTGGTGATCCGGCCATCTCGGCACAAATCGCGAACTATGAACTTGCCTTTCGAATGCAGGCGAGCGTGCCGGAACTCACGGATCTTTCGCAAGAGTCCAGCAAAACACTTGAGCTCTACGGGGCAACGCCGGGTAAGCCTTCCTTTGCAAACAATTGTTTGTTGGCCCGTCGACTTGCCGAACGCGGCGTAACCTTCATTCAATTGTGCCACCGCGACTGGGACCATCACGGCGGCTTGCCCAAGGGCTTGCCAACGAAATGCGCCGAGACCGACCAAGCGTCGGCTGCATTGATCCTTGATCTTAAACAACGAGGGCTACTCGACGACACGATCGTGGTATGGGGAGGAGAATTTGGCCGGACAGCATACAGTCAAGGCGATATCAAGCCCGATAATTTCGGCCGCGATCATCATCCCCGTTGCTTTACGATTTGGATGGCGGGGGGAGGATTGCGTCGCGGTTACATACACGGCGAAACGGACGAATTCGGCTATAACATTACGCGAGATCCAGTTCACGTCCATGATCTACACGCAACGCTTTTACACCAATTAGGCATCGCGCACAAGAAATTGATTTACCGCCACGAAGGTCGCGACTATCGACTGACAGACGTTTCTGGCAATGTGATACAGCCACTATTGAGTTGACACGGCTGGTTCAAATTCAAATGCCTTTGGGTATGTGGCAACCGAGTGCTTAATTCGAATGCCTCACTCCGCTTGATTGTTGAACAGCTCTATTTGCCACCGATGCAAAACAAGTGACTTTCGCCGCGAGCGAAGATCTTGTCGCCAACAATGGCCAATGAGCCATCGATCGTTTCTCCCAGCGCATTGGTCGAAACAATCTCAAGATCCTTGCCGTGCTTGAAGACGACTGTCGTTCCATCTCGACCTGTGAAGTAAATGTGATTGTTGGCTGCAACTGGCGAAGCATATAGATCGCTCAATCCGTTGAGTCGCTTTTGCGAAATGATCACTTCCCCGGTTTTTGCATCCAAACTTGAGATGAGGTTGTTGTTGCCTTTGTTCAAATAAAGCTGGCCTTGGTAGAGAGTGGCCGACGGCACATAGGGAGCTGCCTCGTTGTTTGACCATGCAACTTGCTTCGTGCTGGTGACGTCACCTTCCGAGTCCAACGCAATACTTAGAATTGCGTTGCCTCGGTAACCTGTCATGCAGATCACGTGATCTCCAAAGAGAATTGGCGATGGGATCGGATTGTTGACTTGCCCTCCACACTCCCAGATTTGTTTGCCGGTGGACAGGTCATAACTGCGCACGATTTTTCCGTTTGCAATGACTTGGGTTTTGCCTTTGTAATCCACGATCAGTGGCGTAGACCAACAAGTCCCTTCACTGCGGGCGGTTCGCCAAACTTCTTCGCCGGTAACGGCGTTGAGAGCCACGATAAAAGACTCCCCTTCGTGATCCCAAGGCACAATGAGTTTATCGCCAGCAATCGTTGCCGAAGAACCTTCGCCGAAGGAGGCGGCGGTCCGCATCTTTCCGAAGTCCTTTTTCCACTTCATATCACCTTGCATATCAAGGCAGTAAATACCTCTCGATCCAAAGTCGACGTAGATGTGCTTACCATCCGTGCACGGCGATGAGGATGCATAGGTGTTTGTTCGATGGCCACCTTCATGCGGTACATCTTCTGCAACAATCTTTTCCCACAACTTTTTTCCCGTAGCGCGGTCATAGCTGATGACCATGAATTGGTAGTAATTCGTCGGTGCTGCTCCGCCGCCAAAACCGCCACGACCACCACCTGGGCCGCCTCGTCCGGGTCCACCGCCTGGCCTACCTCCGGGTCTACCACCACCTGGGACTCGATCTGTTCCCGGAGTAATTCCCGGAGCAACAGGTGCAGCCACTTGTTCGGCTACTGCCCCCTCCTTTACGCGATCTGTTTTCAACGCGGATAAAACGATGACTTGGTTGTCGTGAATGATCGGAGTCGAACTCCCTTTACCCGGCAAGACTGCTTTCCACGCGATGTTTTTTTCTAAACTCCACTCGATGGGTGGATTCCCAATTTCGACGGAACCATTTTTATTTGGTCCTCGCCATTGATCCCAATTCATTTCTTGAGCGATGGCCGACAGACCACTAACACTTGCCAGAAAAGCAACCGATAAAAGGTATTTCATATTCCAAAGCTCATTTCATCCAGGATTTGAAACGGTTTTCACAATCGATCTGCTGATTTGCAGCGCTTCAGACAACCCAGGTTTTCATGCAAAGTTTCGCTGTGAAGAGAAAGAAAATCTCACACGTCTATCGCTAGGTTTATTGAAAATCCTTCTCGGGATTCGTCTCGCGATGGCGAAACTTCTCCAGCTGTCTTGTGTTCAACTTGGTGCGGTAACATCTTCCGTTGCGGTTAAGGTGTCACAGACCCACAATCCGTAATTCGTTCCTTTTTATCCCAATAAAATTGCTTTGACGCTCAATTCCACTACAGAGCTTTTGTTTATTGCCCTTTGCGCTAGCTGGTTTCTGTTGGCACGCAATATTTGGCGGATCCTGTTCGTTCGAGCCCGCCGACCGTGGCTCGATGCTGCGGAAGTCGCAATCGGATCGGTAGCGATTTGCTGCATCTTTGTCGATCTTCTGGATGGTAGTCGTGTTCGGTTCTTCGGTACTCGACTCGTGCTGGCTAATCTTGGATGCTTGATCTTCGTCATTTCGCTCGGTTCGATTTTTATTAAGCTGCTTTCCCAAACACAAGAAACGAGCACCGCTTCGTACCGAATGGCGACTTGGTCTCTGGCGTTGTTTGCAATTACGATGGGGGCTTGGTCTTTTTCGCGATTGCAAGACCCTTTGTCGAACTTCAATTCATTTGGTATTGGAGAGGTCTCGCCAGGGTTCGTTGTTTCCGAGAATGAGTTTTACGCTCTGACCGATCTTGGCGAGAAGATCGATCTGTTTAACTTCTCCGTCGAGAGTCAGCTTTTTGAAGAATACGCTAAGGATTTTGATGTTCGGTTTCCCACGTTTACGTCGACATTGATCCATCGAGGAGAGGCTGATAGCTCATCGAACTGCCATGGTTGGGTGTTTACTGGGGGCAGATTCCTGTTGCGTGGCGAAGGGGTAGAACGGATTCTCCAAGGCAATGGTTACTTTGTAGTCTCGACGCCATCGGCGGGAGATATCGTCATTTATCGGAATGAGAGCGGTAACATTCTGCATACGGGATTGGTTCAAGGTGTCCTCAACGAAGGGACAGTTATTATCGAAAGTAAGTGGGGAACAGACCAACGATTTCTCCACCGTCCAGAGGACCAACCTTACTCCACTTCGTTTGCGTACTATCGCTCCGATCGCACAGGGCACCTTATCGACGTTCGACAATCCTCGGGCCTTGACATTCAAGATGATTAACCGATAAGTCCAGGAACGACTTGTCCGTGTACGTCGGTCAATCGATAACGACGACCTTGGAACTTGTAGGTTAGTCGTTCATGATCAATGCCCAGCAGGTGCATCATGGTTGCCTGCAAGTCGTGGATGTGGACTCCATTTTCGGCAATGTTGTAACCCAACTCACAGGTTTCGCCATAAACCGAACCCGCATTGATTCCTCCTCCCGCCATCCACATCGTGAAACAACGTGGATGATGATCTCGGCCAAAGTTCGGCTGAATTTTGCCTTGGCAATAGTTGGTTCTGCCGAACTCGCCTCCCCATACGACGAGCGTGTCGTCCAACATTCCTCTTTGTTTCAAATCCTGTATGAGGGCCGCTGCCGGTTGATCGGTCTCTTTGCAGATAGCTGGCAACATATTAGGTAGCCCGCCGTGATGATCCCAGTCCTGATGATAGAGTTGAATAAAGCCAACACCGCGTTCGGCAAGTCGTCTAGCCAACAGGCAATTTGCCGCGAACGTGCCTGGCTTCTCCACATCCGGCCCATAGCTGTCCAACGTCGATCGCGATTCATTGGACAGGTCGGCTGCTTCGGGAACGCTCGATTGCATCTTATAAGCCATTTCGTAATGTTCGATCCGATTCTGAATCTCGGTGTCGTGAGTGTCTGTTAGCTTCTGCTCATGCAACTCTCGAAGCCGATCCAGCATAAGTCTTCGACTTTCGCGACTTACGCCATCTGGGTTCCCGAGATAAAGCACTGGGTCTTTGGCTGCTCGCAATAGAACGCCTTGATGTCTCGTTGGAAGAAAGCCACTCCCCCAAAGATGGGCACCCAAGGGCTGTCCACCTTTGTCCTTGGTTATTAAAACGACAAACGCTGGCAGGTTTGCATTCTCTTGCCCAAGTCCATAACTCAGCCAAGATCCAATGCTGGGTCGGCCCGCGATTTGTGTTCCCGTTTGAAAGAAGGTGACTCCCGGTCCATGATTAATGGCCTCGGTAAACATTGATTTCACAAAGCAAATATCCCCGGCGTTCTTGGCTGTGTGAGGGAGAAGCTCGCTGATCCATGCCCCAGATGGACCATGTTGCGCAAACTGAAAGGGCGATCCAACCAGGGGAATCGAGGATTGATTTCCAGACATGCCAGTCAGACGCTGTGTGCCTCGCACCGAATCGGGTAACTGTTGGCCGTGAAGATCAATGAGCGATTTCTTGTAATCGAACAAATCGAGTTGCGATGGCCCGCCGGACATGAAAAGGTAGATCACTCGTTTCGCCCGAGGTTTAAAATGAGGCTTCCCCAAGATTCCGCGATCCGTTGCCGGGCTTGAATCCTCTGCGATTGCTTCTTGGGCCAGCAATTTCGATAGTGCCAATCCTCCCAAGCTCAATCCAGCATTGCCAAGGAACGTCCGGCGGTAGGAATCAGCAGCAAAAAAAGCAGGCTTGGTTTCAGGTGGGTTGGTCATGATAACTTTCAACTCGGAATTCAATGCTCGGCGTTAGCGTTTGACTACACAATAGTCATGATTGAGCAGGGCTTGCACAAGGATGGTAGATGCCGCTGCCTGCGCCAAGGGGATTGCTTCGTCGCGAGGCGCGTTGCCGATTTTCACCAGTTTCTCCGCTTCTGCGGAATGGCTTTGGTAATACTCAAGTTGCTCTCCATAAAGTTGAACAAGAATCTCGATTTCGCGCGGACTCGGAGTGTGGCTCAAACAACGTTGGTAACCTGCCTCAACCATCTTGGCAACGTTTCCTTGCTGGTCGCGGAGAAGCGATTCCGCACAAACGCGAGCCGCCTCCACATACTGTATGCCATTGAGCATGATCAGAGCCTGCAGCGGCGAATCGGTTCGCTCCCGTTTTGCAGTGCAAACTTGGCGCCGCGGTGCATCAAAAGCCACCATGGCAGGCGGTGGCCCCGTGCGACGCCAATTGGTGTATAGGCTTCTTCGATAAACAGTGTCATCCTTTAGCGTTTTCACCGGCTTGAAGGATTCTGACATCTCATAAGGATTGACGGGAGGACCACCCATCTTGCGATTCAGAAGTCCTGAAACAGCCAATACGTTATCGCGGATCATCTCCGCCGGTAGTCGGTACCTCGGTCCTCGCGCCAACCACTCATTGTCCGGATCATCGGTCATCAACTGTTCCGTAGAAGTGCTTTGCTGTTGATAAGTCTGGCTCATGACAATTGTTTTGACCAATCGTTTCATGTCCCAACCGCTGTCGATCAAAT
>JAIPFP010000072.1 GCA_021736575.1 Pirellula sp.
GAGTTGTTCCTTGAGCTTGACTGCCGTTTCTGAAATCGGTGTACTGAGATTCTCATAATCATAGGTCAGCACCAAATCGAATTTTTGATCGACACTCGTTCCATCCGCTCCCTTTGCTAACTTCAAACCATTCACGATCGAGTCGGTGTTGCCGATGATCCCATGCACCAACAGCAAAACGTTCTTTGCGGCGGCAACCTTATCCGCGACTTGGCTCCGGTGGCGTTCAAACGAACCGTCGGGCTTGTACTCGATCCAACAAAGTTGATTGACGTTTTCCTGCTTTAAGTACGCTTTGAAGAAGTACATCTTCAATGCCCGTCCGAGACTTCGGCGGTTATCGGGAATATCGGGGAATTCACTAATGCTGATTTGCGTACGACCCTCGTCATCGAGTGACGGATTTCCGATCAAAAGAATGTGATCACCATCAAAAGCTAGCGGGAGAATGAATTCGCCCTCCTTCAAATCGACGTCCAGTTCGATTGCCAGCGGATTGTCTTTGAGTGCGTCGGCATTCCTGATATCGGTCAATTCCAGAATACTTTCATTCTCTCCTCGAGTGCTTGCGAAGTTTAGCAATTCCATTCCTTCGCGTTCCAAAACGCGATAGATGTCAGACCCTGTTCCTACGCCGCGGGTCGTGGTCTTGGCGGAGTCGAGGCTGACGTTTGCTTGGAATGACGGATGGCCTTTGATCGTGATCTTGTGATTCGCCAACTGAGTATCTTTTGGCGTAACTTGGTCGAGTTGCCGAACGAGCTTGACATGCAGATCCTTGGTAAACCATTCGTTTTCATGGATAAGCTTTTTGCGTTTCGGACCAACCGTTAAACCCTTTGTTCCTCTCAATCCTCGTGGGTCGAATATTTTGCCGAGTTCCAATGGATCTTGGCCAATCAAGAAATCGTCGACTTTCTCCGTGCTAACGATCAGTTTAAAGGTATGAATGGCCCGATCGCCCTCATCGTCCTCCAAAGCCAAATTAAAAAATGCATTCCCATCCAACGTGACAGTAAACTCAGTCTCGGTGGGCTCTACGCGTTCGTTGTACAACGTTTGAAAGCCGTAGTCTTCTGCAAAGTGAACCAGCAACATGTGCAATGGTTGTTGAGTAAGGTTGTTTGCTTTGAGCGTTCCGCGAACGACATGCCATCCGTCATTCTCTTTCGCGATATCGATGGTGATCTCGCCACTTTCGAACCGAGCCTGCTTGTCCGTCTCCTCGTCTTTACCGAGCACCTCGAAGAATTGGAAGGCTACCTCGTCTGGGTTCATCTTGGTGGAGTGATTCTGCAAGGCGACCGCACGTTCCCAGGTGGCGACCCGTTTCAGGGTCGCAAACATGTAATCAGCGGACTCGTTCGAATAGCCCTTAGCTCCCTGAATTAACTTGTCTGTCTCTCGTAATGTCAGTAGATAACTATCGTTCTTAGCACTCAGCGCATACCGGGTTCCTTGCGCCGAGTCTGCGACAAACGAAAATCCGAACGAACGATCGTCCGATGCGGCCAGAAAATACCGTAAGGCTTCAGTGCCTTTGACATCGCCATCCAAGAAAATCATAAGCGGCGGAACGGGAAGGCTCGTGATCTCGGCTTGGAAACGAGTGGAGGCATCTGCTTCGATATCCAGCTTCAATTCGCTCTTCTGAGGCCCCACTTGAATCGTGGCCGCGTGCCCGGCCAAGTGAGTCTGATCCAATTCCGGATAAAGAGCTAATTCGACCTTCTTGTCTGGATCACTGGGCAGACCGTGCAAGGCGCCGCAATCGACTTGCCAACCATCATTTTCGAAGTAGACGCTATAGCGACTTGTGTTTTTAGAAGCTTTGCCCCCAAGGAATCCGCCGTAAGCGTTGAAACCTTGATTGGTTTCGAATTGCGGATTCTGGTTGTCCGCTCGTTTTCGAACGTTTGCTCGGCAACGTACAAAAAGATCCGCGTAAGAAACATCCGTGCCCGTTTTCCCTAACACTTCCAACAGTGTGCTCGTGAATACCCCGCTATGATCATTGCCTTCCCAGGCTTTCTGAACACGCTCGCAAGCAGCAAGCAGGATATGCCGACTTGCTGGGATTTCAAGAGACTTTCCGAGGCTTTTTTGTGCCGTGTAATAACCATCGATGTAGCTCTCCAGCGGACGTTCGTCGAATCGTTCATGCGTCTGTCGAGCTTTGAGCTGCGTGAAGTCGTCGGCACCACGCGTTGCTGAACCAGAGTGGCAGCTGTCAAGAATCACGGCGATGTGCGGATTGTTTTTTGCAAGTTCGGCAAGAAGGACCGCCAATTCCTTGTCGGCCAAATCGAATCCACCCTCTTCTCGGCTGTCGAAACAGACAAGACCTTCATCCATTCCATCCGGATAGAACTGCTTGAAAGCGTTTGCAGATTTGCAGCGAGCGCCATGGCCACAATACTGAAACACTGCGATGTCATCCGCCTTCGCTTGCCCCAAGTGCAAACGGAACTGGTTGATAATATTGCGGCGAGTCGCATCCCCATCCTTCAGGACTTCGATATGAAGACGACTGTGGTCGAAATTGTCCTTTAAGTAGTCGTTGAAATGGTCGACGTCGTTCAGACAACCGCTTAGTTTACCGACATTTGCGGAATAGTCGTTGATACCAACCAACAACGCAAAAATGTTTTTTGCCATAATTACCCTGCGACTTCGCTCGATAGAGACACGTTTCGACTTCACATGTTTCGGGCTGTTCCATACCCCTCGACAAAGCATTGTAGCATCTTCCAATTTCGCTATGTTGAGACGGGAAGTTCACATGATATTAAGCTTTGGCAGCTCGGTTCGGCACGAATTCAGTTCGAGCATTTTTCAGAAACGGATAGGCCATTCGCTGTTCCGTGTTAGCGTGTCATAATACGGACATCGAATTCTCTTGGTGTCTATCTTGAACTGTTCCTGCCATTGTTCGACGTTATTTGGCACGATTGGCTCCTTGTTGGCAGTTAGGCAGCTTGGGCATTATTTGCTAGACGACTGAGAAGCGATGGCGAAACTCAAAGGCCAAGCGCTTGTTTGAGCACGGGTTCAAAGATGTTGGCTTGACGCATGAAGCCGAGGTCGTTGGCGTGGGAAGCATCCGTGGCTCCTTCGGTGTCGTCGCCGTAAAGATGATCACCTTCGATATAATGCAGGTTGCCGACGCCTTGTTGTGTGAGCGAGTCAAAGGCAGCTCTCAGAGCAGCATGATTTTTCGTATGAAACTCGTGTTTGGCAGGCGTGATCCAGTCATTGGTAAAGCGACGATCCTCGACGAGCAGGATCGGCGTGGTGGGTCGGGTCGCACGAATTTGCTTGACCAGCGGGATGCATTTTGCGGTCACATCGGCAGGCTGCATATTCGGCAAACAGTCGATGACATAAGCTGCCGCATCGACTTGAACAAGGTAATCTCCAACGGCTTGATCCATGCGACCGTTGCCGGAGAAGCCGAGGTTTACGATCGGCATATCCAGTCGTCGCCCCAGGATATTGGTGTGTACCAAACCTGGGCGGCTCGCGCAAGCACCGTGCGTGATACTGGTACCATAGAAAACGATCGGCTTTTCACGAGGCGCGAGACCTTCGATTTTGCTACCCTTCGCAACACCGAACTTCAAAAATTCGATACCGTTGTAGAGCGGTAAATAGGCTGCATACTCACGGAAGCCTGGCGCCAAACCACTGATGATTTCAGCTTGAACTTCTTGGGTTGCAGGTTTGGTCACTTGCACCCATTTCCATTTGTTATCGGTATCGCGAGCGTAGAGATCGATGCCCGACACACCCGTTGCTGCCATATGCGGCATCGCCAGATTGCTTTTTCGAACTTTGTAATGAACCGAAATCGCTGCCGAATCCGATTTGAATCGCACCATCATGCCGGCGCTATCACGGCTAAGGTTCCAGACGTTGGATGTGACCTTGGATTTCGCTGAACTTGGCAAGCGGTCGAACCAAAGCGCCCGATCTTGTTCAGGCAGAATACGTCCTTCGACTCCCCAAGTCGTGACGTCGTACCAATCGAGGTTGGAATCGGCTCCTTTGTTTACGGCCATCGCCGGATCAAGCTTGGCAACGTCGGGTGCTTTTTGGGCGAGGGACCACGATCCGGACAATACCCAAGCAATAACAAGTGGGTACGCGAGAGACTTCGGCATGTTGATTGGCTTCTCTAATAGGGAGGGATGGGACGCATCCGGTTTGACACAGCCGACAAAAGTCAAAGGTGTAGGCACATTCCATGTGCCGTCCACCTGGAATCTTGGCAAAAGCTCGACTGCGAACGGCACGGCGAAGCGTGCCTGCTTCTTTTGTCGGCTGTGTCCAGTTTACCCGATAGTTTACCGGCGGAATGCGAGGACTGGAGGAGGATTTCTCGCCCACGTGGGCTTAATCCCGACATAACCCTACAAACGGTAGGAACGACGCAATCGGTAACGACTCGGCTCCATGTAGGCTTGCTGAGATGATTTTTTGCGCAAATTTCGCCTGGACAACGGATCTTTGCGACGACGGGCCGTTTTGCGGCAATCACAATTAAACGGTGCCTTGGTATCCCCGCTACTTAACCAATGAGACGTGAAATGCTCAAGACTTACTGTCGACTCTCGATTTCGTTCACTGCAATGTCCTTGCTAGCGGCTGTGACGAACGCGCAGGAAGAAACCGCTGTCGCGACCGACAAGCCTCCAACAGAAATCAAACAACCGTCTCGCACTAGCAAGTCAACATCCAAGAAGGCAAAGCCGGGAGATCGCAAAAAGGGAGACGAGCCAACCGCCGAAATGGAATCAACCCCTGGCATCCAACTGTCTGCACCACGCACAATGGACATGCAATTCGGTATGCGGTTCCATTCCAACGAAAACTTCTGTAGGGATCTTTTCGCGACGATCCCGTTTCCCCTCAACTGGCCAGAACAGACGGTCAAGGTTACATCCTCCGAGCTACCCGGCAACGCATTGTGGGAGTTTCGCGATCTCCCCATGGGCTTGAAACAGCCAGCACTTGCTAGGCAGTTGCTGATGAAGATCCCCGCTCTCAATCCGAAAGATCATTTGAATCTGATTTTCAACGTTCAGATTGAGAAATCTTTCATCGATCCGCCACCGGACACAAGCGTGTTCGTCATTCCAAAGAGCGTTCCTTCGGAAATGAATTTATTCATGAAATCAAGTCCGTACATCGACATTGAAATCAGCGAAATCAAACGCGTTGCCAAGCAAATCGCGTCCGATAATCCACCGGACGCATGGACCCAGGTCGAAAAACTCTACGATTGGGTGCGAGACAACATAAAGTATCGCAACGGCAAGATCCGGAACATTAAAGACGCTCTCAAAGACAAGCAAGGGGACTGCGAAGAAATGACCGGCATTTTCGTTGCGTTGTGTCGGGCAAGCAAAATCCCCGCTCGATGCGTGTGGATCCCCGAACATTGCTATCCCGAGTTTTACTTGGAAGATCCGCAGGGCGAGGGGCATTGGTTTCCATGCCAAGCCGCGGGTGAACGCCAGTTTGGACAGATGCATGACTATCGACCCATTTTGCAAAAAGGGGATCGTTTCAAGGTTCCTGAAGATCCAGTCGTTCAGCGTTACGTCACGACATTTTTTACCTGCAAGCCAAAAGCGAGTGGGCCAGGCTTGGCTCCATCGGTCGATGAAGTAAGGGATCTGGGCCCGCTTCAAGCGGAATTGGACGCGTCTCGCCAGCAGACTGAACCAGACAAATAGGTTCTAATGGATTTGTTGTGCGATGCTCCGCATCGCAGCCAAGCGGCAGTTTGACAACCCGACGCGTAAGCGCGTAAGCGAGGTGCCGACTGCAATTCCTCGCTAACCGGGCTGTTGATTTAATGATTCGACGGACTTCCTAGTCCGTCGAATTCCCCATGGACGGACGTGGAAGTCCGTCCTACCGCCCTTACCCAACCCAACCGCATCGAAACCGATTTCCGCCATGGCTATCAGCCCAAACGAAGAAAAGAAACCAGGTCTTGGAGTAACCCAAGCGTTTTCGCTTAAGGACCAAAATTTCGACGGAGATTTTCACATCGAGGGCAAAGTAGACAAAGCCAGTATCTCAGCCGAGACACCGCTCGACCAAGATGCGAACACAAAGCTACCCATTCTTGGCGAATATTTGATCGAGCAAAAAATCGGTGCCGGTGGAATGGGTCAAGTCTTTCGAGCCCGACATCGCACCATGGATCGAGAGGTCGCGATCAAGATCTTGCCTCGCGCATTATCCGAGGATGTGATTGCGATCGATCGATTCTATTCCGAAGTCCGGGCAACGGCACGATTAATGCATCCCAACATTGTCACCGCCTTCGACGCCGGATGCCATCGATCGGGCACGGCACCCGTGCACTATTTGGTGATGGAATTGATTCTTGGCGAGGTCCTTTCGGATCGCATTGCCAGAACGGGGCCACTGAACGCGAATGAAGTCGTTGAGATCCTAAAGCAATCTGCATCCGCCCTCGAATACGCCCACATGCAAGGAATCGTGCATCGCGATATCAAGCCCAGCAATATGATGCTCACTCCTAATGGTGTGCTGAAAATATTGGACTTTGGGTTGGCTGTTTTGCGAGATCGAATGGAGCATAGCGGTAAAACGGAAACGCAACTGGTCGGCACTGTCGAGTTTATGTCTCCTGAACAAATCAATGCACCTGAGAGTGTCGACCACCGAACGGATTTGTACTCGCTCGGTGCCACAATCTTTACATTGCTCACCGGGCGTCCAATGTTTCATGGCGAAACCGTACAAACGGCCTTGGCTCAAATCAATCGAAAGCCCCCGGCGCTTTACGAAGTGAGAAGCGACGTGGATATTCGACTCGATTCGGTTTTTCAAGCCTTGGTTGCAAAAAACCCAGACGATCGTTGTCAGTCTGCAACAGAACTGCTCGCGAAACTCATCAAGCTGAATCTCATTGAACGCCCCGCAGCCTTGCCGCGTGTACGTGGAGTGGATGACCGTTTGCCAAAATTGGGGTTCGAACTTCCTACCAGCCGTGGAGTTGGAAAATCGACGTCTCAGCGATCGTACGCTGCGATCGGCATCGAGTTGGGGATGATCCATTCGCGAGTCAGCTATGTCGACAAAGAGCACAAGATCGAAGAGGTACATGTGGACGGAGATTCAAGTGAACTTCGTAACATGCTCTTTAGCGATGGAGAGGTTATTGCAGTCGGTTCAAAAGCAGCGTCACAACGGGCCACAAAGCCGAATCAGATTTTTTATGGAATGCAGCGATGGTACGGGCTTCCGTTGCTTGAACAACCCTTTGGGGGAAAGCAGGTTCCTCCAGAAGTTCTTGTCGCCTGCGTGATCCGGCAGTTGGCGGAGTCGGCTCGTCATAAACTACCCAACGCATCGCACGCCGTCGTAACAGTGCCGGCTTGCTATGATCAAATGCACCGTTTGAGCACCAAGACGGCCGCTTCGATCGCCGGTATCGAGGTATTGCAATTACTGGATAAACCGCTGGCTGCCGCCTTAGCTCATTCGGAAATCGATTCACGACTTTCGCAGTCCGCAGGTTCCTCTAGGGACCACAAAAAGACTTTTTTGGTCGCGATGCTAAACGGCACCGCATGCGAAGTCTCGCTGGTGGCCGTGGAGGGCCTTTCGATTCATATGTTAGCGTCGGTTGGAGACTGGAAACGCGGTACCACACGCTGGCATGACCGCGCGGCCAAACGTTTGGCAGCAGAAGTCGAAGCAAAACTCGGTAGTATCGTTCGCGAGGATCGCAACACCGCCTCTCGATTGCAACGCACCATGGAACGTGTATTCGATCGATTGCGAACTTCAGCTATGGTTCCATTTGTATTCGAGGTGACAGGCGGAAAATTCGAGCGGCAAGTGGAAAGGGAACGACTGAGCGATTGGGTCGACGATCTCGAAGGAGATTGCCAATCGTTTGCTCGCGAAGCGATAGAACGAGCCAAGATTGAACCCACCACAATCGATTCTATTCTGTTGATCGGTGACGTCCGTTGGATGCCCACGATCCAACGTCAACTTTCTGGATTGGTCGGGGCTCACGCGCCGCTTGTGATGCTCAAATCCAGCGACTTGGCCCGTGGAGCTGCCCTGCAAGCTCACTACCTGTTGCCACCGCTCGACCCTCTGGCGACGACGGCCCATGCCGCAACCAGTTACGATATCGGAGTGGTCATTCAGGAAAACGAAAATCTCGTCGGCTCTCCCAAAGTGCTGATCGGCAGAGATACTCCGACTCCCGCACAATGCAGTCGGACTCTGCGTTTCTCCAGCAAAGGGAGCGAGCAACCTACGTTGCAGTTTGTCGAAGGGTCGCGGCTCGGAGGAACAACATGGAATCGATTAGGGATGATTGACCTAAAGACTTGTTTTCAGGGTAGGAGTAGTTCGGACCCACTGCAATTGAGAATTGAAGTGGATGAGAGTGGGCTGTGGAGTGGAGCTTTGACATGGCTGGCCGGAAACAAGCAGATTCCAATCCCTTTGCTGACGGAGCCATTGATGGATGTCGTTTCCACAAAACGCTGGAGAGACTGGCTTGAATCGCTTATGCTTTGCAACGCAAAATAATGCCAAATGGCAATCACTTGTTAGCGGAGAACATCGCAAGCTGACCGGTGAAGATTCGCAACTAACGTTCTGCATCCAATGTAGCTTCGTTTGCCGTGCCGGTTATTTCGGTCCCGCCTCCGGCGCGTGAACGGACTGCGGCTACGAAACTGTCGGGCAACCGGAGCACCCAAAGCACGACGATCCAAAGGATGCTGATTACGGCGATCAGGGTCAAAATCGCCATCATGCCCAAGCGGAACAGTTGTGAACTCATGGCTTCCACGGGTCCAGTGATGGAGTCGGCTCGTTCTTGAACCAATACCCATAGATTCGTCGATTGTTTACGTTCCTCCGAATCGGAGATTCTCCTCGATACGTCAACACGCGCCATCGCCGCGATCCAGTTTCCTGCAAAAGCATCGCCGCGAGGGTCCTTGGACATCGACACCGGATCCACGTACTGAAAAGTCCCTTCGTCCTTTAGCTTTTCTAGCATGTCCTCTTCAATTCGCGGAACTTGAATTGCCTCGTTTGATGCAAACATGCTGCTAAAAACCGGATGCTGAAGCAACGTTCCTTCGCGTGGGCTGAGCCCTTGACTGGTCCCTTCGTGACCATCGACTAACACCGCAAATCGGTCTTCGGGATGGTCGCTTTTTCCTCCTCCATTCACATCGCTATCCCGCTTATTGTCCTCGGATAGAAGCTCAAAATCTCCCAAATTAATGGTCAATACCATGAGCCCTTCGACTTCTTTGGCTCGTTCGTCCGCAGGCTCATCTTTTGTTGGAGGCTCATCTTTTGTTGGAGGCGCTCCGTTGGTTGCAGTTTCAACTGCGTTTCGCTCGATGGTAAAGGGGGTCGACAAAGCGATCTTCCAACGATTGGTCGTGGTCGAGAGAAAGGGAACGCTGACATGTGAAAACGTGGTTCGCGGAATGTTGCGGCGAGGCGTTCTTTCATCCAAGTCCTGAGTTTGTCCCGAAAAATAACTTCGGTATGCGAAATTGACTCCGATGGGCGGTTCGGTGGGTGGCTCGGTTGAAAATGTACCGGCCAACATGGTTCCGAATCGATCTGTCACGAACATACTGTCGAAACGCGTCGGTCCCTTTGCCCCTCCGGTCTGCGATAGGATCTCGGCGAGTCTCTGAGTCAAGTATTTCTCCAACACGCTGCGGCTCGCTAACGACATCAGTTTTTCGTGACTCGCTGGTGGCATGCGGTCGGCTGCAAGCGAATGCAAAAGCTCTTCATCATCTTTGTCAACGCAGTCGGTTGCCTCGTCAACACAGGCAAGAAAACTAGCTGCGAACGCATCCTTTCGAGCTTCTTCTTCGATCAAACGGAAAAGCGAAGCCATCTCCGATTCCAGAGTTCCGGCGGCCAGCTTCGCAGCAAACAGGTTGCTTTTCAAAACCTTCTCTCGCAACTGGTTTGACAACTCTTGTTGTGCAAGCGAGATTCCACGCCCACCAAACAATCCCATGACGCCCATCAAAAGCAATGGCCCCACAATTCCCAACAGCATCAGTGGACGACGAAGCCTGGCTAAGTTTCGTCGCTCAATCGCGGCCAAGACCTGCTGCACGTTTGCGAACCGGTCATCCGGTTTCTTTGCGATACAGCGATCAACGATTCCCACCAACCATCGATCCATTCCTCGAACACGGTGATGCGCCCGGGGGAAGTGACTCTTGTAAATCGTATCCCGATATCTTTTGAGCCGCTCGGGCAAGCTCGCAGCGGTATCGAGCGTCGTCACCGTGTCAGGCGTTTTATACGGCGGACTACCCACAACCATGCAGTACATGATTGCCCCGAGTGCATAAACGTCCCACCGAGCGTCCGGGACCGCATTCAGGTCGGCTTGCTCGGGAGCCATATAAAAAAGAGTTCCGAGCGAGGGTGTCTGTTCGGTTGATAATCGACTTTGACCAAAGTCAGCCAGTCGCGGTAATAAATCTTGATCGAGTAAGACGTTGGCGGGCTTGAGATCGCAATGCAGAACCCCTTTCCCGTGCGAATGATTTAGGCCTGTCGCAATATCGGTAAACAGTTCGACGGCCCTCGCGGTCGGCAACGCTCCGCGAGCTCGAATCAAATCATCGAGCGAACCGTTTTCCAAGTACTCCATTATGTAATACGGCGGCTCAGCGTCCCAACCCACTTCAAGCACTTGCACAATAAAGCGATTGCTGGCCATGCTGACTAGATTCTTGACCTCTCTCGTCAACAAGGACCAGTTCACGCCTGAGCGATGCAGGTAAAATTTGATTGCTACGGTGCGGCCGGTGTTCAGATTGTTTCCTACCCAGACTTGGCCGAAAGCACCTTGACCCAATAAGCGATCAAGTCGATATCCTGGAACTTGGGCGGGCGGAACCGTTGCGCGCAGGCTGAGTTCCTCGGCACGCATTTGCTCGCCAACCGTTTGGTTAAGCGTGTTCTCAATTGGATTGGAATCAGATACGAGCGTCAAAGCAAGGTTCTTGAAATCGAGACTTTAGCAAGCTATTTGTAGCCAGCCTTTGCAAATGGTTTAATCCTCTACTTTACTAGTTTACGCAAAAGTCGTTCTGCGTTCTTGCCTGAAATGCAAATGTTCGACGTGTTTTCAGTGGATTCGCGCGAGAATGGTTAGCCGACTGCTTCGCTACGCTCAGCAGAGTAGAGCGATTGTCCTCAATCGCTTCGGCCTGGCATTGATTGTAAGAATCGCCCCAGATCGTTCGGACGCTGAATACGTTAGGCGGACTCGCAGTACCAAACGATTGAGGACAATCGTTTTACTCTGCAGGACCGGCAATTTTGCCAATGACTTTTGCCATGAGTCGTACGCCGATGGCGGTAACATCATGGGTGTAGCCACAACAGAGGGTTGCGCAGGCAAGCTATTGAGCTCCGTTCCTCACCCATACCGAGTGCCGACACTTTTCGTGTTGCGGGAAGGCAAAATGTTCCATTGCGTTATTGGCAAGCGACGGAATGGCTCGGCGGAGTCGAAGACTCGCACGCTGAATGAGACCTCGCCCGCTTGTTTAGCCATAAAACCTGAACGATCCGCAGCACAAGGCTGCGGGATTCGAATACCACAGGCTTGACCTGTGGATGGTTATGCTTCGTGGCTACAGAGGCGCGCCTGCAGGTTTAGCCAAAAAACCTGAACGATCCGCAGCACAAGGCTGCGGGATTCGAATACCACAGGCTTGACCTGTGGATTGTTGTGCTTCGTGGCTACAGAGGCGCATGCAGAGTAACGCGGCTCAGAAATCGTAGAACTTCCATGCAGGTAATTGCTCCTTAGAAAATGGCAACGATAGCATCTTGGAGCGAAGCAGCTCGAAAGGTAGATAGTTTTCTCTCAGAATCGCATCATGAAACTCACGATTGGTCTTTTTGCCAGCTTGAACGACCTCCTTTTGCAATGCAAGCAATTGCAAACCGCCCAACATATAATCAGCTTGATAAAGCGGTCCATAGCGAATACGGCGAAGAAAGACGAAAATCACCAAAGTGGGGGTTGACTGGCCCTTGACGCTCAGTAAAAAATTACGACATGTTCGAATGTGCATGCGGTGCGATCGGCTGTTATCTCGTAACAGGAGTATTTAGCGTGTTCAAGAAAATCTTTACGCAGGCCCTCGGATTTTCCTTATTGGGATTTATTTTTTGCTCAGTTGCATCGGCTCAGGCTATTTCTCTCACTGCGTCCGAACAGCGGGTAAATGGTGGTGACAACAGTATGGGGTTTTCGTTGGGGGATACACTTGATGTTCCGTTTGAGCTGCTCTTAGATAATACAGGAATTGGTACATCCACTACATTTTGGGTAAGGATGAAATGGCTCGGTTTAGATGGCAATTACGTTCCCAACACAGTTGTTGTGCAATACATCTTAGTTGACGCGGACTCCGAAACCGATCTTATCACAACTAAACCAATCGAAAACGTCTCATACGAAAACTCCTCTTCGATGTATACATTCGTCATAGAGTGGGGAATTGGCCCAACAGCAGGACAAAACGTCACTGGGGGCTACGGCTCGGTGTTTTACGGGAGTTGTTGATTTAGGATTTTGCAACCAATGCACCTAATTGTATTTTTATTCGAATTCACATTTGTGTTGAAAGGAATCGAAATGCGGAAAATGATTGTTTCTGTGTCCGTAACTATTTTGATCGTCACCGGAGCAGGCATGCAATGGAAACACATTAATCATGGGTTTGCCGCGACAGTAGAGGACTTGCCGGGTAAGACTTCAGTAACACTTGGCGAAAAATCGAAATGGTCGCTTGCATCGCTCGCAGCGAATTCTGCAGTCGCGAAAGAGGTGGGTTTGTCGGAAAAACAGCGACTGGAATTGAGGAAGTTGTTGAGAGAAATGCGTCGATCTCTCCCCTGGATTTCTGTTCGTGCGTCAGTCGGACAAGAATTGCAAAATCCAGAGGACGTAACATTAAGAATTGACTCGCAGAACGCGAAGAACGCACAACTACTTGACAGCATTCTAACACCTCTTCAATGGGAACGGTTGAAGCAGGTTGCATTTCAAATTGAGGTAGCCAGCCTAGGTTTTGGTGAAGCGCTAACGAATGGATTGTTGGGGGCAGAGGTCGGAATTGCCGACAGCCAAAAGGCTTCCATTCGGGAAAAAGCAAAGAGGATCGAGGACAACCTAAGTATAGCAATCGAAAAACTGTTTTTCGATGCTTCCGGTGAAATGTTTCGAGAACTGACTACAGAGCAGCAGCAAAGGGCGCGCACGGCTGTAGGCAGTGCATTCTACGTTAGAGATTTGGATTTAAAGCGTTGAAGAGACACTGAGATACTTTGCGAGCATTCTATCGATATGGTTAAATAGGAATGACAATGAATGTTGTATTTCGCTGTTGCGTTGTTCTTGCGCTTTGGGGAACTTTCGCAGCAGGGCAAGAAGTAACCTCCCGGACGTGGGTTATTTCCGAGAGGGCGGGCGGGCGCTCAATTCCCAATCCAAATTCGACTTTAGCGATGGCTTCTTTGCTTCGTAATTCTTCGGTTCAGAAGGAGCTGCGACTTTCCGATGATCAGAGAATGCAAATCAACAAACTATTACGGGATAGTAGAGGGTCGTTGACAGTCAGTGTCGTGGAGAATCCGCCAGATACAGTAGATGTCGGCTATCTTATGGAACTTGAAAGACTTCTCAAGAAAGAGCGTCTGGAAGAAGTCATTTCTACTTCCCAGTTGGACAGACTAAAGCAGTTAGCATTTCAAATAGAGATATCTCGTGTGGGTCTTCCGACGGCATTGATCGATGGATTCTTTGGACAACATATTGGCATTGGAGAGTCTGACAAAGGAGCGATAGAAATTGTCGCGAAGAGCATAGCAGAAAAAGCAGAGCGACGTATTGCAAAACTCAACAGAGAGGCGTTGGAGAAGTTTGTCGAATTACTCACTCCTCGACAAAAGCAAGTCGTAGATAAATGTGTTGGCAAATTGATTTACATCAGAGATTTTGTTCCGAAAGGGGGTACTGTTATTGTGGAGCCAAACGATCTTCTTTCGTTGGCGCAACTTTTGGTTATTGAGACGGTTGCTTCGCAACTGCGGTTAGACAAAGCGGAGAGGGAGTCGGCGATGGCGGTATTGGCGAGAATGAAGCAAGATATCCGCATGAGTGCAAGCGTAAAAACGGCTACCGAACGGACGGAGAAAATCGGTCTAGCGAGGCAAGTGGCAGAGGAAAAGATAGTTGAAATACTGGACCCAAGACAAATAGATAGATTAAGGGAAATGGGCTATCAGGTAGAACTGTCACGGCTGGGTTTAGTGCAGTCTTTGTGTTCAGGGTGTCTTGGGCGTCAATGTGACATTACTGACGAACAGAAACGCGAAATTAGGGAAAAGGGAGTCGGAATAGTTAGTCAGTTAGACCGCGATGTTACAGGTGTTTTAGAGAAAGCAATAGCAAGCATTGGTGACAATTTGACGACGGCTCAAAAGAATGCTGCCGCAAAGCTGATAGGAAGCGTATTTGTTTTTAAGGAGGATTGGGATACCCAAAGTTACGGAATACGAAAGTAGATGCTGTGCCAATAAATTGCTCTGCGTGCCAATGGCGAAGAAGGCGAAGGACTTGGAAAATTTTGGCAAAGCAGATTCAAGGCCGTTCGAATTCTCGATGAGGTGACTTTGCGGGCTTGTGCCGCGTACGTGTGCCTCAATCCGATTTGCGCGGCGTTGACTGAAACGCTCGAAGAGAGCGACTACACTTCGGTGAAACGGGATTCCAAACCGTAGGTTGCTTTATTGGAGTTGAGCTGTTTCCAACATGAAACGACATATAAAGCCAATCTCGCTGAGCAATCGTACGTCTTTTGAATACTCCAGATGCAATCAGTATGACGTGGAGATCGCATCTCCGACAGGCAACTTCCGCTACCTACTCACGCTAGAACTTAGCTTTGTACTTCCATACTTCTGTCTTCATTGGACCGTGTACGATGCAACCAATACAAGTGGACGCGTTGTTACAGTGATGGGCGATCCGGTTGGTCGGAAGCTGGAGGCTACGATTCGCAATTTTTCTGTGTTAGCATTATGGGAAGACCAAAACGTGCTGCGGATTGCTCCTCGTCGACTCAGAAATCGTAGAACTTCCATGCAGGTAATTGCTCTTTTGAAAGTGGCAACGATAGCATCTTAGCGCGAAGCAGCTCGAACGGTAGATAGTTTTCCCTCAGAATCGCATCATGAAACTCACGATTGGTCATTTTACCAGCTTGAACGACCTCCTTATGCAAGGCACGCAATTGCAAACCGCCCAACATATAACCGGCTTGATAAAGCGGTCCATAGGAGCCCATGATCGAGCGGCGGACTTCGGCTGCCGCAGCGCTCGGTTCGTGACCAACGCGTTCAATCAAGTACTTGACGCATTCCTCTGCCGACCATTTCCCAAGTTGGTAGTTGAGCGAAAAAACAATGCGGGCGGCTCGATGTCGCCTCCAAAACAGCATTCCAATCCGATCTTCCGGCGATTGAGCGAAATTCATGTCCCATAACTGCATTTCCCAATACAGTGCCCAGCCTTCCATCCAAAAAGGAGAACTGAAGAGTTCGCGGTAGTTCCGATAGCGAGCTAACGAGTAGTATTGCAAATGGTGACCGGGAATGAGTTCGTGATGAACGGTTGCTCGGCAAAAATGAATATTATTGCTCTTGAGGCTCATCAACTTTTCGCTGTGCGTCATCGTGTTGGTTGGGAACGAGACGATGATGTTATCGCCACCCAAAAAGTAGGGGTTTACCCTTTGAGCTTCTGGCGTCATCATCTCGACTCTCCAACCTTGCTTTGCCATTTCAGGGATGGTTAGCAAATCGTTTCCTTCGATAAATCGAATCGCTTCCCAGGCAAGCTCACGGATCAAACGGGGTTGATCGCCCGGCTCAACATGCAACGACTTGACGGCGGCGAGCGCTTTACGCCAATCTCCATCCAGTTTGAGATCGTTGGCCGCTTCTTGGAACCTGTCGTCGCACCATTTTAACTCGCGTTCGCCGATCGCAATCAACTCTTGGGCCGTGTATGGAATCCAGGCGTGCTGCAACTCTTTCGTGAGCGCTTCGCTGCCGATGGGGAGTCCTACGATCTTGTCGGTATCGTTTTCATCCAATCCAGCGATCTTTTCACGAATGGCTTTTCTATGATTCGCAATCGCTAGTTTAGCTGCCTCGAATGGCTTCGCGGCCCACCACGTATACTTTGGATCGTAGCCGTCGTGATATCGATGCGTATCCTGAAGTTGTCGAGAAAACTGGTCCAAGAGGGTGGCTGCATGAATAGCAGTGGTGGGCGCGATCGGTGGAGTCGCGGGTGCCTTGGTTGCCGACGGGGGCTCATTTTTTTGGGTTGGTTTTTGCAGGCCCTTAGATAACTCATTGGCTCTGTTGGCGATTTCATCTAGCACATTCGCGGAATCTTCGGCACTCAACTTCGAACCATATTCCTTAGACTCGCAGTACTTCAGAAGCAACGAAAAATAGGGAATGAGCGGCTTGGCGCTCTCGTTTCTCGCGAGTTTTCGATCCAAAAGATTGCGATCGTGACGAATTTCAGCGTCCAGCAATAGCCAGTCGATTTGGTTGTCTTGATCGAGTTGTGAGAAATCGATGGCCGCAAGCTTCTCTTGCCAGCTTTGCAGCATTTTCATTCGATACTCTTGACCAATCGTATCCAGCGGTAGCCGGAAACGATGGTCCAATGTCTTTTGGTCGGCAGCATATTGGGAAACAAGAGCGCCGATTGAAAATCCTGAACTTGGTGAAAGCGTCGCAATGGAGAGATTGTCTTTCGATAAGACATCTTTGCCATTTTCGGGAAGCGATACCGCATTTGGCTGCACTCGATCCTGAGCCCGCGCCGACGCGTCCGAGAAAGGAGTGGCGGCATACAATACCAATCCTAGTAAGGACAATTTCTGGTGTGTTTTCATCAATGGACGAGTCTGTTTAAGCAGCTTGTGGAGCATTTTGGAGTTTGGCATGAACGATACTCCCATCGCGGGTTACCATGGTTTCGCGAACGATTTCGTCTTCCATGTTGATGGATGCTTGACCTGCCTTGATCATGTTTTGTAGAAATTTCGTGACGTTATTTCCGAACATCAAGCTCGCATGGAAAGCGGCTTCGGAAACGATATTCGTTGGGCCGAGAATCGTCACCCCTGAGTCGATTATCCGCTCATCCGCTTTCGTCAACTCGCAATTGCCACCGCGTTGTGCAGCGAGATCCACGACAACCGAACCAGGGTGCATCATGCGAACTGCTTCCGCCGTTACCAGCAGCGGGGACTTGCGTCCAGGTATCGCCGCCGTTGTGATTACCACATCGCAGAGAGCAACGGTTTGAGCTAGTTGGGCTCGCTGTTGCCGATAGAACTCTTCGTCCATGGCTTTGGCATAACCCCCTTTGTCTTCTGCATTCGAGTTGGCTATTTGCAATTCGACGAATTTTCCGCCCAAACTCTCGACTTGCTCTCGGCAAGCCGCACGCAAATCGTAACCGTAGACGATGCCACCCATTTTTTTGGCGGTCGCGATCGCTTGAAGGCCAGCAACACCTGCACCAAGAACAAATACTTTTGCCGCAGTGAGAGTGCCAGCGGCCGTCATCATCATCGGAAACAGTTTGTGAAGTTCCATCGCGGCCAAGAGCACCGCGCGGTAGCCTGCGATGGTAGCTTGCGAAGACAGGATATCCATGCTTTGAGCCCGCGTGATGCGAGGGATCAATTCGAGTGCAAAAAGGGTAGCACCTGTCTTGGCGATAGCATCCACGGATTCGCGACTGCTCAGGGCATCGCAACTGGCAACGATCCATTGACCAGGTCGCATCCATTTAAGATCGTCATGGCCATGTGTTGGGTTTTCGCCAGCAGCTCGAACTTGCACGATCACATCGGCATCAAACACCGCTTGGCGGTTGGGTGCGATGGTAGCACCCTTGTCGACATAGGTAGCATCTGGATAACCAGCGTGGGCACCCGCCCCGGATTCGACGACGACTTCGATCCCGGACTTGGCTAAAGCAGCCAAACTAGCAGGAGAAACTGCAACTCTTCGCTCGCCGGGAAAAGTCTCTCTTGGAACGCCGATCTTCATGAAACACTCCGCTTTGCAAACTAAGTAGAACCAAATGGAAGTAGTACGTCCGATACGAGTATAGCAGCAGATCTGCAGAATTGGAGACTGCGGGAAACCGACTCGACGCTTGATCGTCACAATCGTTACACTCATCATGGATGGACGAACAACTTTGCTTTTCACGCATGACGAGAAATTCTTGTTGAACAATGCAATTACTCCGAAACTCCGAAGGCCGGGCTTGCAATATGCTTCGGTGTGGCCCATGTTCCATGTTAAAATGGTCACGCTTGGTGAAAGCCAAAACACCTAGTACTAACTTTTCCGCCCGAAACATTTCAAAATGATTACGACTGCATTCATGAATTCACCCATCAAAATTTGTTGCATTGGTGCCGGCTATGTGGGTGGGCCCACGATGGCCATGATTGCAAAGCAATGCCCCGATATCGACGTGCATGTCGTGGATCTCAACCAGTCTCGCATCGACCAGTGGAACTCCGACGAGTTGCCGATCTATGAACCAGGCTTGGACGAAGTCGTACGAGAAGCTCGCGGCAGAAACTTGACGTTCTCGTCAAGAGTCGAAGCGGCCATCCAACACGCCAATATGATTTTTATCGCAGTCAACACTCCGACGAAGTCGTTTGGAATCGGAGTTGGTAGGGCCGCCAACTTGGAATTCATTGAAAAGTGCGCCCGTCAGATCGCGGAGTGTTCGACTGGCCATAAGATTGTAGTCGAAAAATCGACACTACCCGTTCGGACCGCCGAAGCGGTTAAGCGAATTCTGAACAGTTCGGCTAATGGCGCATCCTTCGATGTATTGAGTAACCCTGAATTCCTTGCCGAGGGCACGGCAGTACAAGATCTTCTCTATCCCGATCGGGTCCTCATTGGTGGTGAATCCCAAGAAGCGATCAATCGATTGGCGCAAGTCTACGGACGTTGGATTCCAAAGGACCGAATCCTAACAACAAACCTTTGGAGCAGTGAGCTTTCCAAACTTGCAGCCAACGCGTTCTTAGCTCAGCGAGTTTCCTCCATCAATGCGATATCCGCGCTGTGCGAAGCTACCGGAGCGGACGTAGACGAAGTTGCCAAGGCGATCGGTACCGACTCTCGCATCGGCCCCAAGTTTCTCAAATCGTCCGTTGGCTTCGGTGGCTCATGTTTTCAAAAGGATATTCTAAATCTAGTTTATTTGTGCGAAAACTTTGGGCTTCTCGAAGTTGCTCAATATTGGGAACAAATCGTTATTATGAATGACTACCAGAAGAGACGTTTCTCAGAACGCATTGTTCGTACGATGTTCAATACGGTTTCAGACAAGAAGATAGCAATATGGGGATTCGCGTTTAAGAAAGATACCAATGACACTCGCGAATCGGCGGCAATCCATGTTTGCCACAACCTATTAGAGGAACGAGCTCGATTGGTTATATACGATCCACGCGTTGACGAATCTCAAATCCGTTCTGACCTCAAAATGGCTTTTTCGGATGTAAATGGAGTTCTTTCGGACAAGCACGAGCAATTGATCGAAACCAACGTCACCATCGTACAAGACGCATATGTCGCTGCGAATGAAGCCCACGCGATCGTCGTGCTGACCGAATGGGACGAGTTCAAACAAGTTGACGCTAAGCGAGTCTTCGACGGGATGCGTCGCCCCGCTTTTATCTTCGATGGTCGTAACATATTGGACCGCAACAAGCTAACGCAAGAGGGCTTCGAGGTCCATTGCATCGGTCGTTCTTCGATTGCCGTGGGATAGGCTTCCAGCCTGTCATTACCAGCCTCAAGGCTGGAAGCCTCGTTCATTGGTCGAACGATGGACGACTGCTCGATCAAGCAACTGAACTCGCTCGATGATCGGCTAGGAACGTTAGCTGTCGATAAAGGGTTCGAAGGATCGGTGCATCCACATTGGCTCGATCGGCGGATCGCAAGGCATTGCCATAAATGGATTCCACTTCGATCGGGCGACCCGCTAAGAAGTCAAGTCGCATACTGCTATCGTAGGGTACCATTTCGTCTGTATGGTCCATCATGTATTGAACAAACTCAGGTTCGATGAAGTGGCCGCAATCACACGCGGTTTGCCGGACCTCGCGAATGATTGTTTCGGCAAGAGCCCTCGATGCGGGATGTCCCATGATCTTGTTGGTACTGGAATTGAGAATCACGGACAGTCCATTGAACGGTATGTTCCACATGAGCTTGCGCCAACGCGCAAGCGTTAACGATTCGGTCGTATGACAGTCGATGCCGGCGTCAATCATTTCTTGTTGCAAGGCGTTTAAGCGAGGCATGGTCGGTCCAGTTTCGGTATCGTCGAGCCCTTGATAAGGCCCCATGAGGATTTTGCCATAGTCCAGATGGCGAATGTGACCAGGGCCGACTTTGTTGGAACATAGGAAACAGCACCCACCTGCGACACAACCAGGACCGACGATATCTCGGGTGGATTGTTCGACATGCAGCCCGTTTTGCAATACCAAAACAATCGAGCGTTCGTGTAACAGCGGAGGCAAAAGCTCAGCCAAGAGATGATTTTGCGTGCTCTTGAGCGCGAGAATAATGTTGTCGCATTTCGGCATTTCATGAACGTTGGCATAGACGTTCACCTGCGGCAAGTGAAAATCACCCAATTTACTATCGACGCGTAAGCCATGCGTTTTAACGAATGCCGCATCGGACCGCATGAGGAAATGAACCTCGCGACCCGATCGAGCCAACAGCCCGCCATAGAATCCTCCCAAAGCACCCGTTCCAACCACCGCAAACGTTGACATATTTACCCGTTCCAAAAACCAAGGAGTCTATCTTCGGACAACGGTCCGCCCCGAAAGCCGCTTGATTAGACCCCGCATTTCCAAGACACTCAATGTACTCAAGACGCTCGACACAGGGCGTTTCGAGATGACAATCACTTGGTCGATATCGGTTGGGATGCACTCAATGGCTTGCAGAACCGCTTGTTCGATTTCATTGAGCTGCAATTCGGCTGGATGATGAACAACCTTTCCGTCACCAAGATTGGCCTTTTCGACAAGAGGGCCCAAATGTTCGATAACATCCTCTGCATCCTGGATCAAGATCGCACCATCGCGTATCAGCATATTGCATCCTCGCGACATTCGCGATGTCGCTGGCCCAGGAACCGCGAAGAGATCTCGACCTTGCTCGCCTGCATGGCGAGCGGTGATGAGGGAGCCGGATCTGTCCGCCGCTTCGACGACGATGACCCCGATGCTTAATCCGCTGATGATGCGATTGCGCTGCGGGAAGACGCCAGCCTTTGGTTTTGCAAAAGGATGGGTCTCGCTGACTAAAACGCCATGTTGGGTCACTTGGTCGGCGAGCTCTTTGTGTTCAGGAGGATAGATGTCGGTAACACTGCTGCCGAGCACCGCAATCGTGCGACCTTCTGCGTCGATGGCTCCGCGGTGGCAGATGGCATCGATGCCTCGCGCCAGACCACTCACGATCGTGATGCCATAGCGAGCAAGGGCCTTCGACAGTCGTTCCGCCATCGTTCGACCGTAGCTGGTGCAGTGGCGAGTTCCCACCATTCCGATCGAGAGTTGGTCGGCTTGCGTGAATTGCCCGCGAACAAAGAGCATGACAGGCGGGTCCGATAGTTCGGTGAGCAACCTAGGAAAAGTGGGGTCGCCCGCCAGAACGACCTGAACGTCGTTCTCTTTGCAATGCTGGAGTACTCGATCTGAGAGGTCGCTTTGGCTGCCGTCACGAATGAGAGTGGAGAGTTTTGGACCGATCCGCGGCACTTGCCCAAGCTGCGAAAGCGTAGCATTCAAAACGGACGCAGCCGAGCCGAAGTGCTCGATGAGAGCAGCCAACAAGCGTGGACCCACACCATTGACCATCGCAAGTTTCAGAAATGCTTCTCGATCCTCATCGGGTACATCGCGAATGGGCGCAACCCATTGCGACTCTTCATCGTCTAGTTCCGTCTCTCGCTCTTCCGCGAAAGGACCTTCGCTCGTGTCGTCGATCGAAGGTTCCAAGTCGAACAAAAAACCACTTTGCAGTCGATCATCGGGGGTCTTCATGGACGAGTCGTCGCTTAAGCACGAGAGGGATCAGTGAGGGCGAGAGACGCCGTGAATGTGCGACCAATATTGCGAGATGGCTTTGGCCCCCGAGATAAAGGAGCGACCTTTGGATTGACCGGAAAGAAACCCTAGTGCGTCCATGGGTGGCGCTTTGTCCAGGATCAATACCGGGCATCCTTGATGATCAGGGCCGATCAGCTCTACAATTTCAGCACGCGGTTTAGGGAAGTCGGAATAACGAATATCGAGCGAGTGCTTCAATTTTGGAAAGTACGTCAGGACACCTGTCACCATCGCGCAGTCGGGGCAGAAATAGGGTAGTCCCTCGCCGTCCGGAAAATTCTCTTTAAGCAGAAACAAAATATCGCGAGCCATGGAGGGTGAACTTTCGCAAGAGTTAGGGGAAAGAGTGCAGTATTTATACAGTGCAGTATTTATAGACACGAAGAACCGCCACAGTTTATGGTAGCACGCCAAGCATTAGCGAAATAGCGGGGCAAGCCCGCTTTTCGCGGCAGTCGGCAGTCAGGGGGCGAGGCCTTGGCTTCGCGAACTTGGGCATTGTGCCCTCATCTTTACCCACATCTTTTGATCTTGCTCCCCTCGCCCTGGTCTCGGGGAGAGCGGGGAGCGGGGCGAATGCCCCTTCGTTGTACGACGCTCCGCGTCGACCAAATCACGACGTGGAGCGTCGTACAACGAAGGACTCGCAATTGACGCCAGCCTGCTTTTCGCTGCTAGCTTAGAGCTACAAACAAGGCGGCCGCGATCAAGTCCGCGATGGTTCCTGGATTACCGCAATGCTTTTCGTCTCGCAAAAATGCATCGAAAGCGATCCAGGAATTTTCGAATACCTCGCTGCCATACGGGCCGGACGACATGACTTTTTTTGCCTCTGCCTGCACTTGGTTTGCGAATTCAATTCCGCGTTTACGTGCAATTAAGCTGTCGACTCTTTCCGATAGAATCTCGATTTGCAAGTTTCGAATCGTCGAAAGACATGCCGGTCCGATTGGGGCTTTGTCTAAGATTCTTTTTGCGTATTCAAGTACCAGTTCAAAACCCGTCGCGTACTGAAGGGCGATATCGTCCCAGGCGGCTGCGGTCTTCATCGCGAGCTGAATACTCTCCGGTGCAACTTGTTGAATATCCATTGTCCGCGTCTCGCCTAGCCCACTTGGCTTGGCCAATCGGATCGCTTCGGAAATGCACTCGGAATCGTGCGAATTCAAACGCGACAACGTCTCGCGGATGTAGACCGGCAATTCAGCAATCATTTTGCCTTCTCGTTCCAATCGGTTGACCGCGACTGCGAGAGGAGCGATCAACAGGATCGTACCTAAGCTGGTGTTGGTGCCGACCCGCTCCATCATAGCCTTAACCGATTGGAGGACGACTTCGCCAACGGGTTCGTGGATGCAGCGGTTCATTCGATCACCGATTGCGATGGCTGCGGCAACGAATTGCTGATAGGTCAAATCATGGAATGAGGCAGATGGATGGACGTTGCCTGCCTTGATGGCGGTGCATTCCATCAACAGGGCAACTCGAATTCGATTTCGAATCGAAAGCCCCGACTCCGAGAGGGATTTGGCGAAAGGGTTCGAACTCACGGTCACTTCGAACCGCTTAGGAGATACTCCAATTCTTCAAGCACTTCTACGGGTGCTTCTTCCATCACGTAGTGCCCCACGTCGTTCAGTTCGCGACGCGTTGCATTGGGCCAAACGGCGTTCATTCGTTCCATGCATTCGGGTCGGAAGCACCAATCTCGCATCCCCCAAACAAATCGAATCGGCAAGTTCCTGAGCTGTGGTAAATTTTTTTCCAACTGTTCCAGTACCTTCCAAGTCGGATGGCTTTTCGACATGGGAATATCGCGAACGAATCCATCGATGGCCACGCGATTGCGAGGCGTATCATAAGGAGCTAGCAGCCCTCGCCTCGCGTTGTCGCTCAATCTCGGCAGGCGATCGATGGCCATGCTGATTGCCGCTCGGGCAAAAGCGTTTGCGTACCGAATAGCCCACGACCCCAAATACGGAATCCTGCAGGCTGCGATGCGTAATGGAACATAGGGTGGCGGAAATGCGGCGGTATTCAGAACAAGCAGATTGCGAAATCGGCTTATGCGTTCGATGGACGCTCCTAGCCCGATAGCACCTCCCCAATCGTGAACCACGAGAGTGATATTCTTGAGATCCAGTTCGTCGATCAAACGAACGAGGTTGGCCGTATGCTGAGCCAATGTGTATTGATAGTTTTGAGGTTTGTCGCTCAAGCCGCAACCGATATGGTCGATCGCCACAACGCGATGCGATGCACTGAAATTTGCGATAATAGATCGATAATAGAACGACCAAGTTGGATTTCCGTGGACGCATAGAATCGTTGAGCCCTTACCCACGTTTTCCCTGTTCGCCGTAGGCCCTCGATCCACGTAGTGCATGCAGATGTCGGGCTCTAGTTCGAGAAACTTCGACTCAAATGGGTAAACGCTACGCCAGGAGTTAGGCGTTGATCCAGGCAAGCCTTTTTCGGTTTTCGTGTCCGCGGTAAGACTCATTGGCAACTAGGCGCCCGCTTTGGGTTTGGAAACGCTATTTCGGATGTCGTCAAACGAACGCAAGTCATACGGCAGTCCAACATAATCCAACACGCGGCAAAGTCCTCGCAAGGCAACGCCGAATCCGTCTGGGCCACTGAAACCGCCAAATTGCCCACCCCCTTTGACGTGTGGTTCCAAATCCATGAACAAGCCAGGGATGCCGCGCTTTTCAAGTCGCGTCAGCAAATCCGAGTAGCCTCGTTTGATATCTCGGAAAATGGCCTCGTGGCCCGAGTCCCCTTGGTCGGCTGGCACAAAGCTCTTCAAGGAATCTTCGTCAACATGCGACGAGCGAGTCAAGGGGCGTTGGTAGTCCTTGACATGCAACCAACCCAATCCTTCTTTCATCGCCAAGTATTCTTCGTAGACCTGTTCCGTCGACATGCCTTGGCAGACGAGGTTGGCACCGTCGAATATAAGTACCATCGCTGGGTCAGCAACACCGTCGTAAAGTCGTTTGAGCAGCTTGCCGGTTTGGCCAATGAGATTCGCTTCCACCTCGAGGCCAAACGTAAGGCCCTGTTCGTTGCAGACGCGAGCAATTTGCCCCAGTTGATCGATGGCTTGATTGAGGTGATCCTCAGGGGCCGTTCCGCGAGGGTGAT
>JAIPFP010000073.1 GCA_021736575.1 Pirellula sp.
CCGCGAGATGGTCCGACAAAGCTTCGCCCCCGCAGAGGACCTTAAGATCAGGACAGCCTTTCCAGCCGCTGTGCAGCATCATCTGCCATGTCGCAGGCGTGGCCTGCATCACTGTCGCGTTCCGCTTCGACACGTAGTCGGCGAGACCAATGCCGTCCGCATTCAGCGGGGCCGGCACAACGTCGAGGCTGGCCCCGACTGTCAGGGGAAGCAGCAGTTCCAAAACGGAAATATCAAATGTCGGAGTCGTCACACTCAGTAATCGATCGTCTGAGCTCATTCCGGGCTGAACCGCCATGGACAACAGAAAATTCACGACTGCTGATTGCGGAATCGCCACGCCTTTAGGGACTCCTGTGGATCCCGACGTGTACATGACATAGGCCAGGTTGTCTGCCCCAACTCCGGAAGAAAGATTTGAACAGTCACTGGCCTTCAGTGTTTCGGCTTCATTGTCGAGACACGTCACGCAGCAACCATGAGACGGAAGCCGATCGAGCAAAGACGACTGCGTGACCAGATACCTGACCGCTGAGTCGCGGAGCATGAACTCCAGTCGCTGCTGCGGCAAATCGGCATCCAGCGGCACGTAGGCACCGCCGGCCTTCAGGATGCCAAGGATGGCGACGACCAGTTCCGCTGAGCGTTCCAGACACAGTCCCACAAGCGTCTCCGGCCCGACTCTCAGAGCCACCAGATGATGCGCAAGCTGATTGGCGCGTTCGTTGAGCTCATGATATGTCAGCTGCTGTTTCTCAAAGATGACGGCCACGGCATCCGGCGTCCGCGCCACCTGTTCCTCGAACAACTCGTGAACACATTCCTCGCTGGGATAGTCAACAGCCGTGTCGTTCCACTCCACCAGCAACTGATGACGCTCGGTTTCACTGAGCAGCGACAGTTGCCACATCGGCGTCTCCGCCCGCGTCAATAACGTGGCTAACAGACTCACAAGGTGTCCCTGAAGCCGTTCGATCTCTTGCGATGAAAAGTAGGCCCGGTTGGCGACGAAGTCCCATTTCACATCCGCTTGGGCGTGAAACTCTCGCACGTAAAGCATCAGCGGCGTCTGTTCCCAGCCGTGCAAGAGGGGCTCCGCGTGGCTCGTGATGGTATCGAACTTGGCGTCATAATCATGGCTCTCATAGGACAGGCCAATGTCATACAACTGGTGATGTTGTGTGGCCGGCTTGACCGCCCGGTTGATTTCGCCGATGGGAAAACGCTGGCGCCGATAGTCAGCCCTGAGGGTTTGAGCAATGCCGCGCAGCAATTCTCCAAAGGATGCGTCCGCTTTGACCTGCAAACGGGTCGGAATCACGCCCGTGAACGGACCGGCGGTGTTCTTGAAGGCCGCCTTCGAACGGTTCAAGACCGGCAGGCCGATCACAAACTCATCACGCCCTTGCGTCCGGGTAAAATAGAGCGCCAAGGCACCGATAATCACATGGAAGGTGCTGGCCTGATATTGTTTGGCCAGAATACCCAGTTGTTGATAGAGGTCTCGCGATAGGGGAACGGTGTAACAGTCACTGGCGGCGAGGCCCTTGTCCGGCGTGCGGGATGTTAGCAGCGGGTCGGGGACACTTTCGTATCGCTGCAGCCAGTACGACCGATGGTTTCCGTATTGCTCGGATTGCAAATAGCTTTGGTCATCAGCCACATGGTCGAGGTAAGACGGGCTTTGCAAATCCGGTGCTCGTCCCTGGCTCAGGGCGGTGTACAGTTCAGCCAGGGAACGATTGAGCAGCGCAATGCCCCAACCATCGATGATCAGGTGGTGGTATTGGATAAGCCAATAGTGATTTTCGTCGGCCACCCGGATCACATCGTAGCGGAAGAGAGGCTGCCCTTCGAGCGTGAACGGCTGGACAAATCGTTGTTGCATCCACCGCCGGGCCGCTTTGAGCGGTTCGGCTTCGCCTCGGAAATCGTGCAGCGGCACTTCGACCTCCAAGGAGGGGACAATTGTTTGTTGCGGGATCCCGTTTTCATCGCGGCTCTTGGTGAGTTGCAACCGCAGGCTGTCGTGCTTTTGGATCAGCAGTTGGATTGACTGACGCAGGCGGTCGATGTCCAGGGGGCCAGGTAGATGAACTTGACCGCCGATGCTGTACAACGGCGTGTCACCATGCAATATCTGATCAATCCAGATGTCACGTTGTGCCAGCGTGAGCGGATAGAGTTCTCGAAGACTATCGCGAGTGAGGATTTGTTTGGAGCACATGAGGCGTGGAATTGTGGCTAAGATGTTACACGAAGTCCAGCAGGCAAAAAAAGAAATTCGCCCATTCCCTAACTAGAAAATACGACAACGGACGTGACGATGAGACCGCAATCCATTGCGTATCTGCCATGGATGTAGGGCGTTTTCAAACTGCATTTCCTCACCGCCTCGATCGAGAGGTTTGCTATGAAAGATCGATCGTTGGGGGCAAATTCAATAAATGCGTCCTTGAAATCTAGCCACTGCGCGGTCAGTGGGAACAACGCTTTAAATACCGACTCTTTGGCGCTAAAGAGTAGCTTGTCCCAATGCGTCCCAGCAGAAAGCTTATTGATAGCCGCGATCTCCGAAGGATTGGAGATCAAGCTCAGGACATCCAGCGGAATGGGTTCATCGATTTCTGCGTCGATTCCGATACTGACGATCCCCCCGATTCTTGCCACCGCAGCACTGCAGTAGTTTTTGCAGTGGGTAATGCTTCCAGCGATTCCTACCGGCCATTGTGGTTCACGGTTTGGGCCAACTGGAATTGGCTCTGGGGGCAAGCCCAATCTCGATAGAGCACTCCTAGCGCAAAAGCGGCCCGTCGCAAATTCTTTGACTCGTTTTTCTACTGCTCCTTTTATGGATACACTCTCTTCAGGCCAAATTGGTTTCGATTCAAATTCGCCGTGCACTTCATAGGACGAAACATCGCTCGGTAATATTGTTGAGATCATAGTCCTAACCAAAGTATTCGCGATCTACCGTTTGGCAAGCCGACTGGGTAGGCAATGTTTGGGGTAGGCAATGTTTGGGGCCTTTTGCCCAATTTTCGCAACATGCGTGCTGTGCTACGGACGGAGCTTGCAACCATCTCCACGCACTAGGCGTGCCAGCAGCACAAGTCTATTCGAGGTCCAGCGTATTGCCGAGAGCACGCGGCGGGCTTAGTGGTGACGGCGTATTTGAGAATCTGCTTGCAATCCCTTGGCATTTCTTGATACAATTTTGGTCTCCTCCGTTGGTAGACCTGCCCTGTTCCTGCCCGAAACAATCCCGCCCCGCTTCAGGTGTTATGTGTTATGAAATGTGTTCCGCAGAGCCATGCGCTTCTGTCAATCGTCGTTGTCATTTTGGCTTCGACCAGCATGCACTGCTTGGCTGTTGACGGAATCACCACGGAACAGACTGAGTTCTTCGAAACCAGGATTCGTCCGGTTCTGGTGACGCATTGTTACGAGTGTCATTCCGCGGATTCCAAAGTTCCCGCGGGTGGGTTGCGTCTTGATTTGCGGAACACGACGCTCGCTGGTGGCGATTCCGGCCCAGCCATTGCTCCTGGAAAACCGCAAGAGAGTCGGCTGCTAAGTGCCCTGCGATACGAGGACTCTGAGATGCCTCCGAAAGGACGGCTACCGGATTCGGTGATCGGCGATTTTGAGCGATGGATTCAGATGGGGGCTCCAGATCCGCGGTCCGATGTCGCTGGCAAAGCATCAGCCGGAATCGATTACGAAAAAGCAATGGAGTTTTGGGCCTTCAAGGCACCCATGCGTTCCGGTTCCCCGGTCGTAAAGGATGTTGCTTGGCCACGCAATGAGATCGATCGCCTCATTTTGCATGAACTGGAAGAGCGCGATCTGAAGCCAGCCAAACCAGCGGATCGCCGGACTCTGATTCGCCGAGCGTATTTCGATTTGATCGGATTGCCGCCGGAACCAGATGTCGTCGAACAATTCGTCCATGATCCATCGTTAACGGCGTATGAGAAAATGGTCGACGACCTATTGAAGTCTCCTCATTACGGTGAACGGTGGGGACGTTACTGGCTCGACTTGGCTCGATTCGCCGAAGACCAGGCTCATACGTTCAAAGCCAGAATGTATCCGCAGGGATTTATCTATCGAGACTGGGTCGTGCAGGCCCTCAACGAGGACATGCCGTACGATCAGTTCTTGAGACTTCAGATCGCGGGCGATCAGGTGCGCGTATCCGAGCCTTATCGTCATCGAGCGGCTGCGGGGTTGTTTGCACTGGGGCCGGTCTATTATCAGGACAACGGCGAACAGGACAAAGCTCTGGCGGACGAATGGGACGATCGCATCGACACATTGATGCGGGGCACTCAAGCCCTGACCGTGTCGTGCGCTCGCTGTCACGATCATAAATACGATCCGATCTCAATGGCCGATTACTATGGTCTCGCCGGGATCTTTGCGAGTTCTGAATATCGCGAGCTTCCTGCGGTTTCGGACGAGGTTGTGGGAGCTAGGCAGAAAGCAGACAAGGCGGTTCAGGAGGAGCAACTGGCAATCAACATGCTGCTGGCGAAACATGCTCCGGCGGCGCGGCTGAAGCTCGCTAGCATGATTCCGCGGTACATGCTTGCGGCGTCGAAAGTTCTGAAAGCGGACTCTGCCAAGAAACGAGAAAAGAAGTTGATTGAAAAGACGGCAGACGACGACAAGCTCAATCGCGAGCTGCTGCAACGCTGGGTGGCGTGGCTCGCCGAAGATGCCGGCTCAGGTGCTGTCGGGACCGATCGACCTTATCTCAACGCCTGGCGTGCATTTCAGGACGCTCAGAAATCCACCGCAGCTCAATCCGAGTCGGAGCGAATCGCTCAACTGACTCAGATCGCTCAACAGATTCAGTCCGACGCAGAATCGCTGATCAGCCAACGAGACAAGCTGACTCAATGGTTTGGTGATAACTTCGCTTTTGTCTCAGCCCAAGATCGAGCGACTGTGGAACCGGGGACGATCCCACTGGGGAATCTGTTTGATGATCAAAAGGGGGCGTTGCTGTCGTCTGCTGTGAGTTCGGACCCGTTTCGAGCAACGGTCACTGCGAACAGCCTTGGTGTCCATCGGATCGCTCAGGGCTGGGGCGGTTCGACTGAGATTGCCGACGGAGTCCAATTCGATTTCATGTCCATTGGCAGCAATTCGCTAAAGCATGGGCAGATTACCAACGACGGATGGTCCAGCGATGGTGGGATTCGCACACAGGGCTCAAAGTGTGCCTCGTCCATAGGTCGCACCGAACAGGGTATCGGTATGCACGCCAATGCCCTGATGACGTTGGATCTCGATGAAATTCGTCGATCCGGCCTGATTCCAGCGAGTGATTCGATGATGTTTCAGGTTGACCGGGCGGGAATTAATGACGATGCGTTCGGGTCCGGTTCCAGCGTACATATCGCGGTTGTCGTTTCAAAGCCCCATCAAAAACAAAGCGCATTCGACGCAATCATCGCCGGCTATCTGGATGGCCAGTTGGCAACGGTTGCTGAAAACGACTTGGTCTACTATTTCGACGGCAAGCTGCCCCCGCCACTCAAGGCGGATGGAAAGTTTGTTTCCTTCGAAGTGCCAGTTCCTCCCGAGGCACGCTACCTCACCATTGCTACGACTGGAGCGCAGATCTCCGACACGGAAAATACGATCAGCAGCGACCACGCTGTGCTCTCGAACGCACGTCTGACGTATCCCGTGGCAACTCCGCTGCTGGCAGAGTCTCAGGGAACGCAGTCTCTGAGTGAGCTTTCCGAAGCGGAACAGGCAAAGATGAAGATGAACGCGACCTTTCTATCCGAACTTTTTGATGATCGAGGAATCCTGGGGCTTGCGGCAAATCAGATTGAGCCGTTTCTGGATGGCGAACCTGCCATCGCGCTGGCTCAGTTGAAAACAGAGCTTGAAGTTCGTCAAAAGGCTTCGGCAGCAATCAAGGTCATCATGGCTCACACGCTTGTTGATGGCACTGGCCGGGATCTGAAAATCTATCTTGCCGGCGATCCAAAAAAGCAAGGTGAGCAAGCGTTGCGAAGCTTTCCGGCAATCTTCCATTCCGGACAGCGAAGGCCGTTTAAGGCAACCGGAAGTGGTCGACACGAATTGGCAGATGCGATTGCTTCTCCGGAAAATCCCCTCACGGCGAGGGTGATGGCGAATCGGGTTTGGGCCGGACATTTTGGATTCGGTCTGGTTCGCACACTCAGCAATTTCGGGCAACTGGGCGAACGCCCCAGCCATCCTCCACTGCTGGATTTCCTTGCTGCACAGTTGATGGAATCCGGCTGGTCGCTTAAGAATTTGCATCGTCAGATCATGCTGTCAGCGACCTATCAGCAAAGCAGTTCAGGCGACGCGGCGGGGCAGGAAATCGATCCGGAAAACCGGCTTTTATGGCAGATGAATCGTCGGCGTCTGGAAGTTGAACCCTGGCGTGATGCCGTGCTGTCCGTTTCCGGCAAGTTGAATGGAACGATCGGCGGACCTTCGTCGGAGCTGGATGGAAATCATCGTCGCCGGACGCTATACGGTTATGTCAGTCGGCATCGACTGAACGATCTACTGAGGCTGTTCGACTTTCCGGACCCCAATATCACGGCAGGGGAACGGACGGTCACGACGGTTCCCTTGCAGCAGTTGTTTGTCCTCAACAGCGAATTCATGGTGGCTCAATCCAAAGCCCTGGCGGCTCGCATTGAGACCGAAGGCGGATCCGACAATGAGCGAATCGATCGCACGTTTTTGCTTCTGTTCGGACGACGGCCAACGGAGGAAGAGCGGCGGACTGCATTGGATTTCCTGACGGATTCATCCGCGTTCAACGGTGAGTCGCTTTCGCCACTGGAACAATTCTGCCTTGCGATGCTGGGCACAAACGAATTTGCATACATCGATTGAGGTTTGTGGGTCCTGAACCCTGACGAGGCAACCATTATGAACGATCACTTGGCTTTGAAACATCTGCCCTTCATTTCCCGACGCGACATGCTGACAAACACGGCAGCCGGTTTTGGAATGGTAGGGCTTGCGGGAGTCTGTGCGGCCGAGCAGGAGTCACCCGCCAAATCGCCATCTGCGGCAGGGCCATCTGCAGCCGGCGTTGGAAATCCACTGACCCCGAAGCCTTCGCATTTTATAGCGAGGGCAAAGCACGTGATCTTCCTGTTCATGAACGGCGGTCCATCGCACGTGGACACATTCGACCCGAAACCCGAACTGAAAAAGCAAGCGGGGCAGCCAGGCCCGGGCGGAAAGTTTATGCCGTCGCCGTTTGTATTTAACCGCTATGGTGAAAGCGGAATCGAAGTCAGTGAGTTGTATCCAAATGTCGGTGGCTGCATCGATGACATCTGCGTCGTGCGTTCGATGTACACGAGTACACCGAATCATGAACCTGGCCTGTTCATGATGAATTCTGGCAGTCAGCAACCGATCCGACCGAGTCTTGGATCCTGGCTGTCGTATGGTTTGGGCACGGAAAATCAGAATCTGCCGGGTTTTGTGGTGCTCTGTCCAGGCAAGCCGGTGGTAGGGCCGGCACTATGGTCCAACAGCTTTCTCCCCGGCGTTTTCCAGGGAACTCACGTCAACAACTCGAGCATGGATCCGACTCGTGTTATCGGCCATCTAAAGAATTCGTCGATAGGTAGTCCGTCGCAGCGCCGTCTGCTGGATCTGATGCAGGGAATGAATCAGAAGCATTTTGAGCAACGTCCACAGGATCTGCAGCTCGAGGCCCGGATTCAGTCTTTGGAAATTGCCTACCGCATGCAGTCGGAGGCTCAGGAAGCCTTTGACATCAGTCGCGAATCGGAAACGACTCGGACTCAGTATGGCCGTGGTGAATTCGCTGACGGATGTCTGATCGCTCGGCGACTTGTTGAGCGAGGGGTTCGCATGGTCCAATTGTATTACGGCAGCGGTCAGCCCTGGGATGCTCATGGGGATATTATGGATCATCGTCGAGATGCGTTGAAAAGTGATCAGCCGATTGCTGCACTGATTCGCGACCTGAAATCGCGAGGGCTGTTTGACGAAACTCTCATCGTCTGGGGTGGCGAGTTTGGAAGAACGCCTACCGCTCAGGGGGACAAGGGACGAAACCATCACGCCACAGGCTTCAGCATGTGGCTAGCCGGGGGAGGCATTCGTGGCGGAATAACCTACGGGGCGACCGACGATCTGGGTGTGAAAGCCGTCGAAAATCGGATGAGCGTCCACGATCTACACGCCACGATCCTGCATCTGATGGGTATCGATCATGAACGCTTGACGTTCCGATATTCCGGACGGGATTTCCGCCTGACGGACGTTCACGGAAATGTGGCGCATGAGATCATTGCGTGAGGTCGCCGCACTCCAATGAAGCGTCGCTTGTGGGAGGACCGCTCTCATGCGAACACGTTCCTCATCACCATCCTGCCTCATCACCATCCTGCCAAGTGACAAAATTTCATTTCTGAGTTAACATAGAGCTTCAATTCTTTCGCTGATACTCCGAATTACGCTTTCCCGATTACCAACGTGTTTCCTCTTTCTCCTGACGTTGGTGTGATCGTGTTGCCTGCGGCGGCAGCCTTTCTTTTTGCACTCGCCGCGCTGTCCTTGAAACGAGCGAATCAATTGGGGGTGGATGTCTGGCAAACGGCGTTCGTGGTGAATATCTCCGCAGCGGCGATTTATTCAGGGTTGTGGTTTGTCGGCGGTCCCCCCGTGCAAATGGAGTTATGGTACCAACCTGCTCTGATTGCCATCTGCCTTTTCGCTGGAATGGTGGCTCAGTTCATTGCGTTAAACCGAGGCGACGTTTCCGTGGCGGTGCCGGTGATGGGACTCAAACTGTTGGTGGTGGCGATCATGAGCCCAATCGTGGTGGCCGAGGCAATTCCAGTACATCTCTGGGTTGCGGTCGCTCTCTCGCTCTTCGGCGTAATCATGTTGAACCGGGGTGGAAACAGGAGCAGCTCACGCAGTTTCACCATTGCCGTTACGTCCGGTTTGGTTGCGGCTACATGCTTCGGCGCATTCGATCTGATCGTGGCGAAATGGGGTCGAGATTGGGGAATCGGGCGATTGCTCCCCTGTGTGTTTTGGATCAATGCCGTTTTTTCGCTCACCTGTTTGCGCGGTTTCCAGTCGCAGCTCCGGTCGCGATCCCGACCTGCGTTGGCGTGGCTTTCGGTCGGTGCATTACTCCTTTCGCTTCAAGGCCTCCTCTTTATCGGCTGTCTCGCTGTGTATGGACGCGCCGCCCAAACCAACGTAACCTATTCGATTCGCGGGCTCCTGAGCGTGCTGCTCGTGTGGAGCATTGGGCGATTCTTTCATTACGACGAAGGCCGGCTAGCCGGAGCGGCGATGGTGAATCGGCTCATTGGAGCGGTTTGTTTGCTTTCAGCGATTGCAATTGCGGTCCAGTGAGCGGTTCCTACCCCGTCCCATTTTCCTGTTCCCATTTTCCTGTCTCGGGTCTAGAAAGTTTCCGATATGAGTAACGCAGGAACGAATCGAGCCTCGCGTCCTTCGAGGGTCACTGAGGTCCGTTATTTGAGCTTTGTCTGGCTGACGGCCCTGTGTTGCTCCGTGACTGCGGCCGACGAGCCAGTAGATTTTGGTAGGCAGATTGCTCCGATCTTTCAGCAGCACTGCGTGCGATGTCATTCGCCGGGGAACATCCAAGGTGTGATTTCACTGGCGACCATCGACGATTTAAAATCGAACGAGTATATCGTCGTCGGTGATGCGGATAAAAGCCACCTGATCGAACTGGTCACGTCGCGGGATGGTAAGCCGCCTGCCATGCCTCAGAAGGCCGAACCGCTTTCAATGGAGCAGGTGGGCCTGCTGCGTCAATGGATCGAGCAGGGAGCGAAGTGGCCGAGTGACGTCGTTGTCAAAGAGACTTCCAAAGCCGATGCATCTTGGTGGGCGCTGCAGCCGTTGAGCGTCCCCCTTCGCTCTGCGAAAGCAGCGAGCTCAGATGCATCTTTTGCCGAGCCCAAGGCGACGCTGACCCTAGACGATTTCATCCTTGCAAAACTAGCTGAGAAGGGGCTTGCGCTCAGCCCTACCGCTGATCGTCGAACACTCATTCGGCGGCTTTCGTTTGAACTTTTGGGTTTACCACCCATGCCGCAAGAGATCGAGGCGTTTGTCAATGATCCTGATCCGGCAGCCTATGCAAAACTGGTCGATCGCATGCTGGACTCGCCGCACTATGGTGAACGCTTCGCACGGCACTGGCTGGATTTGGCTCACTACGCCGACACGCATGGCTTTGAACGCGACATGCGCCGCGACAATGCATGGCGGTACCGCGATTACGTCATCCATGCTCTCAACCAAGATAAACCGTATAACCGTTTTCTTCAGGAGCAGATTGCGGGCGACGTGTTGTGGCCCGAGGATCCGCAAGCGGTGATCGCCACCGGTTTTTTGGCGGCTGGTCCTTGGGACTTCGTCGGCCAGGTCGAAACCAAGAGTGACGAACTGCGACGATCCGCCCGGTCGCTCGATCTGGACGACATGGCGACTCAGGTTATGACCTGCACGATGGCGACCACGATCCATTGCTGTCGATGTCACGATCACAAGCTCGACCCGATCTCTCAGCAAGAATACTACCAGTTGCGAGCCGTTTTCGCGGGCAGCAAGCGTGGAGATCGCTTCATCAGTGACGCAGCCGTAAAACAGGATGAGGAAACCAGAGCGGAATGGACGGCTAAGCTGCAGTCGATCGACTTTGAGATCGGCAAACTCGAAGGTGCCGGTCTTGATCTTGCCGACATGGTCGGTGGTGGTAACGGATGGGGCGGCGGGATTTACCGACAGGGAATCGATGCACGAACCGGAGCCGTCCAGACTCGCGACCTTGGGGCGCTCGACAATGTGTTGACGAATACATTCGTGCGAACGAAGTCCGAATTCATTAACGGGGTGTTCATCCCGGATGGTGAAAATAGGAAAGCGGTCATTACAGTCAGCACCACAGGTGTCACTGTCACCGGTTTGCCGAAAACATCGAGCGCAGCATGGGACGTGATTCGCAATGGACCGGTTGCTAGTCAGCATTCACCTGAACTGGGAGGCATCGACTTTGCCAAAGATGGACACAGTCTGCTCGGGCTGCATGCCAACTCCGGAATCACGTTCGATCTCAACGCAATTCGCTTGGCGAGTCACCAAACCGAAATGCGATTCACCGCGAAACTCGGTTATTTCGGCGCTTCCGGCGGGAACCGTGCGGATGCGTGGGTGTATTTGGATGGGAAACAAATCGCGGTGTATCCGCAACTCACACGCGACAAGGGTTTGCAAGACGTCAACCTGGAATTGCCCGTCGATGCAAGGTTCCTCACACTCATCTCCACCGACGGTGGGAACGGTTACGGACACGACCAAGTTGGCTTCGGCGATCCCAAGCTGAAGCAAGCCGTGCCTGCGACTTTAAACGAGGAAGACGGGCTGCGTTTGACGTCGCTTCGGCAAGAGCGTACGACGGTGCAGGGACGCCTTTCCTCCTTGTCACCAACGCCGAAATTTTATGGTGTCGTCGGCGAAAAGAAGGCACCGCCGGTGCATCTTCTTGTTCGAGGTGATTCCGAATCGCCCGCAGGAGAACCGCTCGCACCTGCAGCGCTCACATCGCTGAAAATGCTTGACCCGTCGCTAGGAGACATCGACACCAGCGAAGGCGATCGTCGCGCGGCGTTGGCTCGCTGGATCACACATCCCGATAACCCACTCACGCCGCGTGTCATCGTCAATCGTTTGTGGCATTGGCACTTCGGTCAAGGAATCGTCAATACGCCGAGCGACTTCGGCTACGGTGGCGACCGTCCGTCGCATCCCGAACTGCTGGACTGGCTCGCGCACCAACTAAAGGAGCAAGGCTGGTCGCTCAAGTCGCTGCACCGCATGATTCTGAACAGCAAGACCTACCAGCAACAATCGCAGCATGATAAAGATAGCGCCAGCGTCGAAGTCGACGCTGACAATCGATTGTTGTGGCGACAGAATCCTAGGCGGCTCGAAGCGGAAGTCATCCGCGATGCGGTCTTACAGGTCAGTGGGAAGCTGAACTCGGAGCAGGGCGGCCCTGGCTTTCAGGACTTTACGTACGAAGAGGCCTACGCACCGATCTATCGCACCATCACCGCCGACGAGCCCGCGCTTTGGCGACGCAGCATTTACCGCTACATCGTGCGTACAACGCCCGATCGTTTTCTGACGACATTCGATTGCCCTGATCCGGCGAATCTGACTGCGAAGCGACTCAACACAACCACGCCGCTGCAATCACTGGCGCTCTACAACAACGACTTCATACTGCGACAGTCGAGGCACTTCGCCCAACGAATCGAGAGCGAAGTGGGCGCGATCGCAGTTGAACAAGTGAACCGAGCGTTTCAAATCTCTTTGGGGCGATTGCCGTCCCATCAGGAGCAACGTCTAGCGGTTTCGTTTGTCGAACAGCAAGGGTTGTTCGCCCTGTGTCGATCTCTGTTGAACTCGAATGAATTTGTCTACGTCGATTGAAACTCACACAAATTACTGAGGCGCAAAGCGTGACAAAAATGAAACCACAATCGGCCTTCGCGGATCGTCGCCGAGCAAATCTTCTTGGCCCATCTCTTCGCGACTTTTTGCCTGCGTGCGAGAGCCATTCGCGGCGCGCGTTCCTTCAGACAGCGGCTGGCGGCTTGGGTGGATTGGCGTTGACCACGCTGCTCGCGACCGAATCGCAGGGAGCATTGCCGCGTGCGGCCAAAGCAAAACGTGTGATTCAGATTTTCTGTCCCGGGGGCATGAGCCAGATCGATACCTTCGATTACAAGCCTGTACTGCAGAAGCGAGCCGGCCAGCCGTTTGATCCAGAGGGCAAGCTGCAGTTCTTCGCCTCCAAGCCGGGCAATTGTCAGCCGAGTCACTGGAAGTTTCGGCAGCACGGCAATTCGGGCTTGTGGATGAGCGATCTGTTTCCTCGGCTCGCCACGTGCGTCGACGACATGGCGTTTGTTTATTCCATGCACAGTAAGACCGCTCTCCACGGCCCGGGCTGCTTTATGATGAACACCGGGTTTACATTGCCCGGCTTCCCGAGCATGGGGTCATGGGTAACGTACGGACTCGGCAGTGAGGCGGACGATTTGCCAGCGTTCGTCGTCCTGCCCGATCCACGCGGATTGCCCCCTGGCGGAATCATCAATTGGGGTGCTGGCTTTCTGCCTGCCGAACATCAGGCCACCACGCTCGATACAGCGAATCCGAAGCAACCTATTGCCGATCTGTTTCCTCCGGCTGAATTCGCCGGACGAACACCCCAAATCGATCGCGATCAGCTTCAGTTCTTGCAGCAACTCAATCGTCTGCACCAGGAGTCACGCCAAACCAACAGCGAACTGGAAGCACGCATCAAAGCCTATGAAATGGCGGCCCGGCTTCAACTGAGTGCTCCCGAAGTCACCGACGTGAGTCGCGAGAGCGAGGGCATTCTGAAACTCTACGACGTCGACCACCCCGAAACAGGACCGTTCGGACTTCAATGCCTGCGGGCGCGTCGTCTCGTGCAGAGAGGCGTTCGATTTGTTCAGATTTATTGCGGTGCGGAAAACACGACGGCCAGGAAGATTCGTCCGAACTGGGATAGCCATGAGGATGTCGTGCGTGACCACGGCTACTGGGGTGCCGTGCTCGACAGCGGCGCTTCGGCGTTGTTGAAAGACTTAAAGCAACAAGGAATGCTCGATGACACATTGGTGATCTGCACGACGGAATTTGGTCGGCAACCAGGGGCTCAAGGGGCCGAAGGCAAAGGACGCGACCACAACGCGGGCGGGTTCACCGCATGGCTCGCCGGTGGAGGAATTCGCGGCGGCGTGGGCTACGGAGCGACCGATGAACTCGGATTCAAAGCCGTGGAATCGCCAACCTATTGCTACGATTTGCATGCGACCGCACTGCATCTGCTTGGCATCGACCACACCCAGCTGACCTATTACCACAACGGAATCCAGCGTCGCTTGACCGATGTGCATGGGCATGTGATTCCCGAGATTCTGGCATAAATGGTAGCCACCGTGAAATACGAGCGACATGTTACGCGTTGAAGATCTACAATTGTCTATCTACTCAGAATCGTACGAAACTCCTCAAACCAAACCTCCATCACTTCATCATCGTCGCGCTCCGCTAGCACCATGAAAATTATCCTCTTTCTCGCGATCCTGCTTTCGACCTTCCTCGTTCGGCATTCGACCCTCGGCGCTGAAGAAGGAAAGCCCGGCAGCAGACCGAACGTGGTCTTCATCTTCGCCGATGACTGGGGCTGGGGCGACCTGACGTGCCATGGGCATCCTTGGTTGAAGACGCCGAACATTGATCGCCTGGCCCGCGAGGGGACGGATTTTCAACACTTCAATGTTCTCAATCCAGTATGCTCGCCCAGCCGCACCGGATTGATGACCGGACATTATCCAGCCCGCTATTCCATCCATCAGCACTTCGCTTCGCCAAACCAAAACCAAGAGCGAAACATGCCCGACTGGCTGGATGCGAAAGCGCCCACGCTGGCGCATTTCCTTCATCAAGCGGGTTACCGCACGGCGCACTTTGGGAAATGGCATCTGACCAATGCGCAGACAAACGGCGCACCGACGCCAGCGGCCTACGGTTATGATGAAGCGGTGGTGTTCAACGGCGGCGCAGGTTGGCCCTCGGCAGATTTGCATGGCACGGCGGCGAACACAGCAGCCTTCATCAAAGCAAACCATGACAAGCCGTTCTTCATCAATGCGTGGATTCATGAGAGCCATACGCCGCATGTGCCCACCGCAGAGTCCATGGAGAAGTGGAAGCATCTCGATGAGCAGAAGCAGGTTTATTCCGCCGTCATTACCGATGGCGATAATGCGGTGGGCACCATCCTCGATGCACTAAAGGATACGGGCGTAGCGGACAACACCATTGTCGTGTTTTCTAGCGACAACGGACCTGAATCAACCGCAATCAAGAAGTCGCCCAACCAGCTCGATTCAGATGCCCGCGTCACCGGCTATGACACCTACTACAGCATCGGCTCCAATGGCGGACTACGCGGTCGCAAGCGCAGCCTATTCGAAGGCGGCGTGCGCGTGCCATTCATCGTGCGCTGGCCTGGCCACACGCCAGCCGGTGCAAAAGACGATACCACCGTCTTCACGGCCGTCGATGTGCTTCCCACGCTCTGCGCTGCCGTCGGAGTGACGCTGCCCGCAGACTATAAGTGCGATGGCGAAAACCTTATCCCTGCCCTCGAAGGCAAACCCACCTCGCGTACGCGCCCCATTTTCTGGAAATGGACCGGCACACGCCAGGAGCCCGATTGGTGGCCCCGCCTCGCCGTGCGCGAGGGTGATTGGAAGCTTGTCATGACCGACGACGCGAATCGCATCGAACTGCATCAACTTAAGGATGACCGCGCCGAGTCTGTTGACCTTGCCAAAGAACATCCCGACATCGTCGCGCGTCTTACCAAGCTCGTACTCGATTGGAACGCCACTTTGCCCAAAGAGCCTGACCCCACCTGCATCAGCACCACGGACCGTACCAACCTCAGCTCCAAATCAAATCCACCCAATGCTGCGGCAACCAACGCACTAGCCATGTCAGCTGTGAATCTCGCCAAAGCCTTCCATCGAATGGACACGAACAAGGATGGCGTCCTGACCTTCGAAGAATACATCAAAGGCATGAAGAACAGCCCAGGCACGGCCTCGGAATTCGAACAACGATTCAAACGATTCGACAAAGACGGCAACGGGACAATGACCCGCGAGGAGTTCACTATTCGCTAGTAAATCATCCAATGAGGTCAAAGATCCTTCGATCACTAAGTGTTTCAGCTATCCACTGGCTCCCTTCGAACGGTCCTTTTCGGGTGTGTTGATTCGGTACCGAAACCACATAGGCTCCTGCGGTAACACCCGCTGTCGTGCCTTTCGGACTGTCCTCCAGGACCAGCATGTTTTCTACCGGTACGGATAGCTTTCTCGCCGATGCCAAGTAGATATCCGGATAAGGCTTGCCCCGCTCGACGTCCTCGGCAGTCATGACAAAATCAACTCGTTCAAGCATGCCAACTAGTGACAACGCTTTGGTCGCAAACGATCGCGTTGAGCTTGTCGCTACGCATCGTGGTAAGCCTCTTAGGTCCAGAAAGTCCATGAGCTCCGAAAGTCCTTGCATTGCCGACAACTGCGTAGGCAGAATCGTTTCGAAAATCTCTTCCGCTTCCTTTTGCAATTCCCGCCAACTTTCTTTTAGCCCTTCTTCTTCGATTAGTACTCCGAACGCTTGCTCCGCTGGCAGCCCAATCATTTCGTTCCGTACTACTTCTCTATACGTCTTGTCTCGCCTTTGCATTAGAATTTCACCTACTTGCCCGTAAAGGTCCTCCGTGTTTAACATGAGGCCATCCATATCGAACGCTACTGCCTTAATCTTTCTGGCTTTCATGGACCTTGTTTTCTGGGGATAACTTGTTTTCTTGGCTACCAATAACGTTGTTCATTGGTCCTATCGTCCAACATACCCTTTTCGCCTGTTCGTACCTCGCTGCTCGGTGAACAACTTGTTTGACTTACTCGCACAGTCTATCAACCGCTTTTCCACCGACCGTAACAGCTCGTCTTTGTGTGTTTTGACAACGTTTTACTGCATCTGGGTAACGTTACGAACATCTTTTGTCGATCCTCTTCAAATACAACAAAAATATAATTCTATATTAGGTTAGGAAAGAACCAATCTCTTTCGAGCGACTTTGCAAAACCTCCAAGGCCCGACATCCCGCTAGCAAAAAGTCACGGTACAATTCAGGGCGGTCACTTTGCATTCCTACCATAGAAACGCCGCGCCGTTAGGAGTTAGTCACATGGCATCCGATGCCAAGAACGTTTTGGGAAAAAATTTAGAAATCTGTTCTAAGGACCCAATGACAGGATTCTTTCGAGATGGATGCTGCCGTACAGGGGCAGACGACCAAGGATTGCATTTGGTCTGTGCAGAGATGACGGAAGAGTTTTTGAACTTCTCAAGGTCGAGAGGCAACGATCTGATCCAAGCAGTTCCAGCCTTTCAGTTCCCGGGTCTTAAGGCTGGTGATCGGTGGTGCTTGTGTGTCCAACGTTGGAAAGAAGCTTTTGAAGCGGGGGTTGCTCCAAGGATAGTACTGGAGTCAACGCACATCTCTACGTTGGAATTTGTTGATTTATCCGATTTAGAAGACCACGCCATCAAGGGTTAAAAAAATGAACGCGACTTTCTTGGAACATCTCGCCTCTGGTACGGAAACGATGCGAGAAGCTGGAACCTATAAAACCGAACGCATCATAGACTCCTCGCAAGGGACATCGGTACGGTTAGGAGACGGCAAAGAGTTGCTGAACATGTGCGCCAACAATTACCTGGGTTTGGCTCAGCATGCCAGCGTCCGACAAGCAGCAGAAGAGGCTTTGCAGCGTTGGGGATACGGCATGGCATCGGTTCGATTTATTTGCGGAACACAAACCATCCACAAACAGCTAGAACAAATGCTGAGCAGCTTCTTGCAGAAGCAAGATACGATTCTTTACAATTCGTGTTGGGACGCCAACGGAGGTCTGTTTGAAACGATTTTGGGGCCCGAGGATGCGATCCTATCCGATGAACTCAATCACGCGAGCATCATCGATGGAGTACGATTATGCAAAGCACAAAGGTATCGTTACCTCAACAACAACATGGAGGATCTCAAGGCTAAATTGGAAGCAGCCCAGTCAGCACGCTTTCGATTGATAGCCACCGATGGCGTTTTCTCAATGGACGGAACGATTGCGGATTTGGCGAGTATCTGCGAGTTGGCTGATAAGTACGACGCATTGGTCATGGTCGATGATTCGCACGCAGTGGGTTTCGTAGGCAAGCAAGGGCGGGGGACTCACGAACTATGTGGGGTGATGGACCGAGTCGACATTCTGACAGGCACACTCGGTAAAGCCTTGGGCGGAGCGAGCGGGGGCTACACGTCGGGAAATCGAGAATTGATAGATTTATTGCGACAACGCTCGAGAACCTATCTTTTCTCCAATACGGTCGCCCCGCCCATCGTCGCGGGAACCATTCGATCGTTAGAAATGTTGGAGGAATCAACAGATTTGCGAGACAAGTTGGAAACCAATACAAGATTTTTTAGGGAAGAAATGCAGCGGCATGGACTCAACATTATTCCAGGGTCGCATCCAATCGTTCCCGTCATGATAGGTGAAGCAGCCAAAGCGGCTGAAGTAGCCAAGTCCATGCTAGCGGACGGAATCTATGTGATAGCATTCTCCTACCCGGTCGTACCGCAGGGAAAAGCGAGAATTCGAACGCAGGTATCAGCCGCTCACACCGAAGAACAGCTCCGCACGGCAGCGAAATCGTTCGCGAAGCGAGCCAAATAGGTTCTGTTTGAGCAAAACAAAAAGGCCATGTTTGGCTGCCCCCCCTTTTTCATTTTCGGATGAATACTACGTTATAAGGCGAGAGGCAGACAGAAAACTACCAATCATAACCCGATACGTAAGTGAGGGACCAGCGAAATAGTACCTCGCTAACGCTTCGGGTTGGGATACCGCAATCTGCCGTTCGCCTAAGTCAGTAGACACGTAGGATTTTCAACGCAGGGATTTTAAAACGCTCACGGAAACGAGCCGAGGATCGAATGAATTCATACAACTTGACCCACCTCAAGCAACTCGAAGCGGAGAGTATTCACATCATCCGCGAAGTGGCTTCGGAATTCAAAAAACCGGTGATGCTGTACTCCGTAGGCAAGGATTCCGCGGTCATGACACACTTGGCGCTCAAGGCTTTTTATCCAGCCAAACCGCCGTTCCCCTTCCTCCATGTCGATACGACCTGGAAATTCAAGGAGATGATTGCTTTCCGCGACAACTATGTCAAAAACGAACTAGGTATCGAACTGCTAGTCAACATCAACCAGGAGGGACTGAAACTTGGCATCGATCCGAGCGAGAACAGCGACAGACACACCGAAGTCATGAAGACCGACTCGCTCAAACAGGCTCTCAACCAGTACGGATTTGATGCCGCATTTGGCGGGGCACGCCGTGACGAAGAGAAGTCGCGAGCGAAAGAGAGAGTCTTTTCGTTCCGCGACAAATTCCATCGATGGGACCCAAAAAACCAACGACCCGAACTGTGGAATCTCTACAACTCGCGGGTTAACCCTGGCGAAAGTATCCGAGTCTTTCCGTTATCCAATTGGACCGAACTCGATGTTTGGCAGTACATTTACTTGGAGAATATCCCGATACCGGATTTGTATTTTGCCAAAATTTTGCCAGTGGTATGGCGGAATGGGACGTGGATTCATCTCAACGACGATCGTTTGAAACTGAAACCGGGCGAGAAAATAGAACACAAAATGATCCGATTCCGTACGTTGGGTTGCTATCCGTTGACAGGAGGTGTCGAATCGACGGCGGCGACGTTGCCGGAGATCATCCAGGAAATGCTCTTAACAACCACTTCCGAACGGCAGGGGCGAGTGATTGACAAGGACGGCGGCGGTGCAGGTATGGAACTCAAGAAGACGCAGGGATACTTCTAAGCATGTCTCATCAGAGCGAATTGATAGCCACGGATATTCTGGCTTATCTCGAACAACATGAACGCAAAGAATTGCTTCGATTCATAACGTGCGGGAGCGTAGACGACGGCAAAAGCACGCTCATAGGAAGATTGCTTTACGACAGCAAAATGCTCTATGAAGACCAACTTGCTCAACTCGAAACCGAAAGCAAAGTGCACGGAACAACCGGTGGAGGATTCGATCCCGCGCTGGTAACCGATGGTCTCAAAGCAGAACGAGAACAAGGCATTACGATCGACGTAGCCTATCGCTATTTTTCGACTGCAAAACGCAAATTTATCATTGCAGACACACCCGGTCACGAGCAATACACTCGCAACATGGCCACCGGGGCTTCCACAGCGGACCTGGCCATCATTCTGATCGATGCGCGGTATGGAGTGTTGACGCAAACAAAACGACACAGCTTCATTGTCTCGCTGTTAGGCATTCGGCACGTCGTCGTAGCGGTCAACAAAATGGACCTGGTCGGATATAGTCAAGCTCGTTTTGACGAGATATGTGGCGACTACCGAGACTTTGTATCGCGATTGGATTTGCCTGATCTGCACTTTATCCCGATCGTGGCCTTGCACGGAGAAAACCTAGTCGATCCAAGCGAGAATATGCCTTGGTATCGCGGTACCACGCTGATGAATTTTTTGGAAACAGTCTATATTGGTTCGGATCGCAATCTTGAGGATTTCCGGTTGCCGATCCAGATGGTCAACCGACCCAATTTGGACTTCCGAGGTTTTTGCGGAACGTTGGCCTCAGGCATTATTCGGCAAGGGGATCAGATAATGGTCCTGCCGTCGAAACGTACTAGCAAGATCAAACGGATCGTCACGCAAGATGGCGATCTTTCAGAAGCATTTTGCTCGCAATCGATAACACTGGTGTTGGAAGACGAAGTCGACTGCTCGCGCGGTGACATGATCGTCCGTCCAGGTAACGTTCCTAAAATTAGCAACGCATTCGATGCAACTATCGTGTGGATGAGCTCCGACGCGTTGGTTCCAGGCAAAACCTATTTGTTCAAACACACTACGCAAACCGTGAGTGGGCAAATCGACTCACTCAAGTATCGAGTCGATGTAAACTCGTTGCACAGAACACCAGCCCCAGATCTGCAACTCAACGAAATCGGGCGTTGTTCGGTAACACTGAGTCAGCCCATCTATTTTGATGCGTATCGACGCAACCGATTCACCGGTTCGTTCATCATCATCGATCGGATTAGCAATACGACGGTCGGAGCGGGTATGATCTCGGACCGCGATTCGGCCAAGCAACCGACAGCCGCTTGGGAAAACACGGAATCGCAAACGGTGGATGGACAGCGACAGATTTCGAACGTGTCTGAAACAGAACGCGAATCTAGGTTCGGTCAAAAGGCAGCAACGGTTTTGTTTACTGGCCTTACTGGAACAGGCAAAACGACCTTAGCCCGGGCACTTGAGCGAAGCCTGTTTGAGGACGGACGAGCCGTTGCTGTTTTGGACGGTGAGTTGATGCGTAAAGGTGTGAACGTTGACTTAGGCTATAGCGTGGAAGACCGAAGTGAAAACTTGAGGCGATCGGCGCACGTGGCGAAATTGTTTAACGAGCACGGCCTGATTTGTTTAGCAGCGTTTGTGGCACCGAATCAATCGGTGCGAGAACGCGTCGCGGACGTGATTGGCAAAGATCGATTCTTGACCATTTATTGCACGGCCAAAGAGTCGGTACGAACCACCCGCGATACAAAGGCTCAAAGTCGAGCGGAATCCAACGCCGCAAGCAATGTTTCGGTGTACGAACCACCGGAAGACCCAGACATGGTTCTCGACACAAGCGACTTGAGCGTTGCCGAATGTGTGAGTGCGATCGTCGAATTGCTGAAGGCCAGGCAAGTGATCCGGTAGGAAGGACCCTTACAAGGTCGTTGGGGCAGGACCGCTCGCTATGCTTGCGTTTGATGCAAACAACACCACTGAGCCAGCTGTGCTAGCAGGCTGGTTTTGCCCCTCATGACCTTGCGTCATGAGAAGCAAAGTTTGGTCGGCTAACAATCAATCGCCGTCAGGCGGGTTTGAGCCCCCTCACGGCCTTGTGCCGTGGGTCGCTGAAGTTTCTAACGTCGCGAGGCCGAGGAAACTTTCCTCACCCATGTGGCAAGCACATGGGGGCCGAAACCGCTGCGCGGTTTGGAAGGGTTAGCGGACCAAACTCGCTGTCCAACGACACAAGGTCGTTGGGGCAGGGACCGCTCGCTGCGCTTGCGTTGCTTGCGTTGAATGCAAACCGCACCACTGTGCAAGCTGCGCTTGCGCCGAATGCTAAGGCTGGCTGGATGCAAGTCGTTTGAAGTAAGCTTCGATGACTTCCCGGTAGTGGCTTGGAAGATCCTTGGTGATGTTTTGCAAAGCTTCCGTTCGTTGGGCAGGGGGAAGATTACCCCAGCCATTGCCATCGCCTATGTTCTTCTGGTCCACATCGCCAGGCCCTTTCGTACCGGCAATTTCGCTATCATCCATCGGCTTCTCACCCGGTTTTGCTTTCTGACCTTTGGGGTTGCCAGCATTTTTCTGTTGCTGCTTTTGTTGCTGTTGCTGCTGCTGTTGCTGTTCTAACTTGTCGATCATCTTGTCCAACTTGTCGACGATCGATTGTTCCTTTTCCCGAACGGTCTTTCCCGTTCGACCAAGTGCAAGTCTACGTTCTACATCATTCATCAACCGAGCGATCTCGTCGAGCGAGTCCTCTTTCAGCGGCTTTATGTCCGCCTGCATCAATCGAGCCGTTATCGCATATCGCGTTGGGAGTTCGGTTTCCCGCTCAAGCAACTTATCAAGCGTTTCGAGGCAGGACCCGCGTTGCATTAAATGATGTTGGCAAATCGCCATGCAAAACAACCAAGTGGCTGGATCCGACGATGTTTCCTGAGACAACGGCTGCAATCGCTGCAGGGCCTCATCGAACAAGTCATGATGCACCTGATATCGGCAACAAATCAACTGCAAATCGGTCTTCAGCCAAGCCGGAATACTTCCATTTGCCAAAATCGAACTCAGTTGCGCATCGATCTTGGAGTTGCTTTCCGGAGTGAACGGCGCATCGATCAAAAGCTTAAGCGACGCGATCGCAGGCTCACCCTTGGCCGTCGTGGCCAATAGGATATCAAGCAGCCCAACTCCGCTTGAGGAAGTCGCGTTCGACGCGATCAGCTTGGCCTGCTGAAGTTCATCGCCAACTAATTTGCCATCGAGGTAACCTTGAACTTGCTGCATCAACCGCTGACTGTCTGGCCAATTCCAACTCGATTCTTTCTTGAGAAGCTGAGGATCGGAGCCAAAGCCCGAAATGGGAACAACAACGATCCAAAAGGCTACCAAGATTCTAAGCATTGACCGGCTCCGGCGTTAAATGGAGGGCTACAAGACACCATCGTAGTATACAGCCCGGCCAACAGGAAAGCTCATTATCCTTACATTCGGCAAGGTTTTTGTTGATAAACAGAAGGGTTTGGGGATGTCCCTGTTGGACAAAAACAATCCGAACCAGCCTGAGAATTTCATCGAGCAACCTAACTCTCGGTGGCCAGCCAATTTAGCCGAAAACCCCCCTTAAGAGGGTGTTGCCAATCGAGTTTTTAGCTCGAAGAATCGTTGCGTCTGCATTGACTCGACAGGCCGTAACCGCAAAAACGATCCCGCTTACCCCCTATTTGGGGATGTATGCGGCCTTTTTTTTCAAATTCAATTTGATGCGACAACGGCCTTAAAGCAGACTTGTTAGGGCATGGACGCGACCCCATTCAAAGGCATGCAATCGTTGGAAGATGACTGCATCGCCCCAGCCTCGCACAAAAATAGAAATACTAGATCGCGTCCTATCATGGCCAACGTAGACCGTGCATACAATTTAGTCCGTCATGAACTTGCCGAGTTAGGCTTGCTAGCCGATGGTGTCTATCTAGACGCAATCGAGTTGTGCATATCGAACGCCAAGAGTTCGGGAGAGCGAGGTTACGTGTTTGAACAGGTTGGGCACTATGCAAAGAGGGGGTATCGTCCAGGAGTCATTTATCTTCCTCGCGATTTGCCTCATCAGCCCTACAAGCCCGGGATGACGTTGTGCGATACGATTCGCCATGAGTACGCACACGCTTGGTACTACATCGATTCGGGTTTCTTTAAGCAAGATTGGTTCGAGCGAACGTTTGGAGCTGCCTACAACAATTGCGCCTCGACTCCTTATCAGTCATGGCGCCGGCATTTGAAACGAGATCCAAATTATCAAGCTGGCAAGCGTCGCCGTTCGAGCGAGCAAGGGAAACTGAAATTCTTCTATGGTTGTCTTTTTCAGCAGTTCATCACGGACTATGCGTCGACGAACGCGAGCGAAGATTTTGCCGAGACCTTTATGTTTTTCTTGAAATACCGACGATCGCTGTCGCGATTCCGCAATCGGCCCGTCGTTTACAACAAGCTAAAAATGGTTGAGAGGGCCGTCTCGATGACCAGTCGAAAAGTCCGATTGATTTCGGATCGACCTTATCGATCCCGCACTGCTTAAAAACCCTTGCTGCAACAAAAACCTTTCGGGTTTTTCCCAAAGGCTCGCATTGGCGGATCTTGCCGTTACACTAACGTATCCAATCGAACTCGATTCGGTTTGCATCCAATGTTTCGCAAGGTATGAAATGACTCACCGCCGAATCCGCGTTTTGCTTTGCTCATCCTCGATGGATGGCGGCGGCAGCGAACGGCAGTTACTCTATTTGCTGCAGGGACTCGATCGCGATCGGTTTGAGCCTATTTTGTACTTGCTTTATGAAACGGGAGTTCTGCTATCCGAAGTTCCCGCAGACGTAAAACGCTACTCGTTTTGGTCGGAAACAAAATTCCCGAAGTGGAATTGGCCGGGGCGGATCCATCGAATGCAAGTTCAACATCTTGAGACTGTCCTCCGCAACGAGCATATAGACGTCGTGTACGATAGGCTCTTTCATTTGACGCTGGTGACCGGTCCGGCGACTGAGCATCAGCATGTCCCCCGTGTATCGACCATCGTCTCACCACCGCAATTCGATCTGGCGCGTTCCGAAAAGCGGTGGTTGACTTGGAAAAAGCGCTGCTTGAGAAAAGCGTATTCGACGGCGGATGCCTTGTTAACGGTAGGCGCTGGTACGGCAGAAAACGCTTCGCAATACTACAAGTTGCCACGCGACCAATTCCAAGTCCTACGAAGCCCTATCGACATTGAGCGAATCGATCGGGAGAGCCAAAAAGCTTGGACAGGGATCAGCTTGCGGCCGAATCGAAAACAGATTGTCTCCGTTGGTAGACTCAGCGATGAAAAGGGGCACCGCTATCTCATCCAGGCATTCGCCAAGTACTCACAATTGGCCACGCTAGACCGTGTTCCGGCCGCAGATTTGCATCTCGTGGGCGATGGAGTGCTTCGCAAGGAACTGCAAAGCCTGGCGGCAAATCTTGGCGTGGCCGAGAGTGTTTTCTTTCACGGGCAAGTCTCAAGCCCATTTGCATTGCTGAAGCATTGCGACCTTCTATGC
>JAIPFP010000074.1 GCA_021736575.1 Pirellula sp.
CGCGGAAATCGAATTCTCGGAACGAAACCTTCCTCATTGGTTTCAAGCCGATGCAGCCAGAAAGCCAATAGGGGACGCAGCACAGATCCGTACGTGAAGAATTACCGCATACGGCTCGTTCGTTAAGCGATGACGGTCGGAATGAATCCATCGCTACATGCCGAGCATACTCGGTATGGGTGAGGAATGGAGCTCAATAGCTTGCCTGGGCAACCCTTCCGTTTTTCTTTTTCTAAACTGTAGCGGTACGACGAGCACTTCTTCCGACACATGTCCATGGCGAAGCTATCGACGGCGCATTCATCCAAGCCAAGACGATTGCATTGATGGGGGCCGAGTACTTCATGATCCGAGATGGTCACCGCTAAACGTGGTCAACCATCTCTACGTGAAATGACAACGAGACCAATTCCCTCATAGCAAGCGCAGCATGTCGAACCCTCACCCCGCCTTCGGCACCCCTCTCCCTTTCCAAAGCCAAAGGGCGAGGGGGACAGATCAATAGTAGATTGCGTCGCGACGATGGGATATGATTGTACCATCTGGACTGTGAGCCAGACTCTCATTCGCGTCAACCTGACGGCGGTTCGAATTGCCACTTGATGGAACCGTGATGATGGAACAATTCGATGGACCTAAAGCCTCGATCGCCCCCCCTTGGTCGGTGCTATCATTACTTCTCGCCCTAGGACATCGAGGTCGTTCGGCGACAAAGAACCATGACTGAGAATCCTTACACTGCAACACCAACAACGTTCCCGCACGCGATTCCAGAAACGGAAGTTGTGCAAACGTCGCTGCTTGCAATTGCGCGGAGCGTATTTCTCGCATGGGAGAAGCTTCGAATCGCTTACGTGATACTTCTCGCTCTCATTACCGTTCTTTTCACTGGCGTAACTGGAATTTTGAATCTACGACTACTACGATTGATCGTGCTCGGTGCGGTGGTCGCGAACGTCGCGTATTTCGCAGGACCGACGGTTGAAACATATGTTCGATGGTTAGGCTACAATAGTCCTGAGAGTACCGGAACATGAAAGCCCCAACCGTGATACCCTTCTGGATCTTCATGACCGCATTAGCTTTCCCACTCGTTCTAATCGCGACCGCAGCAATAGGGTCGTCTAGCGATCAACTTGGCAGCATGATATAAAGTCGGTTAAAACAAAAGGGCGAATTCTCGATTAAGACAGCGGAACCAAGCGACGCACACCAAGTCCTCGGTCGGCCGTTTGACTTGCGTTAAGCCAACTTGCTCGGTCTGTTGAGCGCAAACGTTTCGTGCGATAGGAGTAGTGCGTTGATCCTGATTACACTTCGTGACACCAAATCAACGCCGGATGACATCCTAGCTATTCTCCGAGACGAACATCGTCATCAATCCGCTTATGACCCAGGAGCCGATCCTGACTCAGTGCTTACACTCGACTCTTCGATCGAAGATTGGCGGATTGCTTGCGACCTAGTAGGATGGCGACAGCTAGCCGCAGCCTTGAATTCACAATGGAACCTCAATGTTCCGCTGTCGGAGTGGAAGGAAATTCTTACACCTCCGAGAATCAAGAAACTTCGAGGCGTGTGCGAACTGCTCTCAGCATCGAGTCGACCAAGAGAGGTCGTCATCCCTTTGGTGTTTGGCCGTCCTTGCCTAAGCGCTGGTGTTTTCTTCGCGGTGAGAGAATTACTTGAACGCGATGGAGCCGACGTTTCTCAACTGTCTCCCTCCTCATTGATCTCGACATACTCGATCAACCATTCTCGTGTTTTTGAACAAGACGTCTCCCAACTTGCACCCGGTACCTTACCAGCCATCAAGATCATGAATCCAGGGTATGAACGGGCAACTGGCTTTCTGACTCTCGCAATGCTACTATTCTTTTGCTCTGCTATTGCATCATTCTGGCTTTCCTATTTGTGGATTCCATTCCTGATTGTGGTATTTGTGAGCGCAGCTTGGGTCAACCATGTCGCTCGACATTCCCATCCAACTTCCGTAACATTTGGCGAACTGAAGACAATTCGGGACCTTTGCCGGTCGTTAGCAGCAGGAATACGCACGTGACAATCGTATGCACCGGAGTCGCCGGTCGGCCTTTGTTTACAATCGAGCATCACTCGCAGTGATGCTTGTCGTTCGTCCTTACTGGAGCGTATAGAACTATGGAAGCATCAGATTCACAAGATTATCAAGCTAATCGAAATGCGTTGGTACCTCTGGTCCTCCTTTTAGGAATTGGATCTGTTGTGTTCTCTTTCGCGATTAGCAACTATTGGGGAATGGCACTCGCAATTACCGCACTGCTGGTATCGCAATTCTGTCTAAAAAGTGTTTCACGGACGGTTTGGATTTGGTGTGTGAGTCTTGCAACAATGGGATTTGCTCTTGGGCTTGCAGCTCTATTCATGCGGATTTTGGTTGGCGTACTCCGCAGGTAACGGCCCGTCGGCTTGAACTTGAATCGATACTTCGTCCTTGTGGCCGCCCCCGTGTCTGGCCAATTCCAAATAATGACTCCTGACACCTTGGATATTCACCCAATAACAAGATCTTTTGGAGATCGGCAATGACGAATCCTGTTGCAATGGCAACCATGAACCCTGGGTTGCGAGCATGGCTGGAAGCGGCAGTCCAAAAGGACGCATCGGATATTCACTTGGTTGCGGGCTACCCCTGTGTTCTGCGGGTTCATGGAAAGCTCATTCCAATTTCGGATGAGCCCTTAACCGAATCGTCGATCGTCGCTGCTTTGGAGTCGATCGCGACCGATGAGATGATTCAGCGTTTGGCCCAAATCAAGAATATTGATTTCGCATTTTCAACCACCGTCCACGATCAGCCCTTTCGACTGCGAGTCAATTTGTTTTTAGGAGGGGGAGCAATCGGCGGTTGCATTCGTTTGATTCCAGACCAGATACCTGATTTTCGATGGAGCTCGTTCCCGGAGGACCTTGCCAAGAAGATCGCATCCTTTCGAAACGGACTGGTGCTTTTTACGGGTGTTACGGGATCGGGAAAGAGCACGTCATTGGCCATGATCATCAACATGATGAATCGGCTGGGCGGGTATCGCATTTTGACCATTGAGGACCCGATCGAGTATCGGTTTCCGATTCGCGAGAATTCGGTCGTGACCCAGCGAGAGTTGGGGGCAGACGTCGATAGTTTTGCGGACGGGCTGAAATTCGGTCTTCGGCAAGATCCCGATGTGATTTTGGTGGGTGAGATTCGCGACAGTGAAACGGCGAAAATGGCGTTGAGCGCAGCCGAAACCGGTCACCTCGTTCTTTCGACCCTCCATACTCGCGATGCCAAAGGGGCCATTTCACGCTACGCCGACATGTTTCCGCAGCAAGTGCAAAATGAAATCCGTTCGCAACTCGCGTCCAGTCTGCGCGCCGTGATTTGCCAGCGTTTACTGGACAGTAGCTTGCCGAACGAAAAGCAAGAACTCGCTTTGGAAATCCTGTTCAACCACTCGGCGATTGCGAGCGCAATACGAACCGGCAAACTGGAGAGCATCGACAACTACATTCTTACTGGCCGAAGCGAAGGGATGTTGACCATGGATGAATCGATCAAGAGACTCGTTTCGAAAGGTTCGATCCGAATGGAAACGGCGGAAAGCCATGTTTCCGACAAAGCATTTCTAAATCGTTCGCTCTGAGTTTTCCGTATGTACGGATCAACCAGCTTGAAACGGATTGAATGACCGCGTGCGTTTCATTCTGTCGATCTTCGATGAAGCTGTGTTTAGCCATGGATGGCGCCGTCACAGAGATTCGTTGGACTTCGATAAGGGATGATCGATGCGAAGGCACCAAAAGATTGCTATCAATGTTCTGCCACTTCTGATTGTGGGGTGCATTTGCGTCGGTTGCCGCACCCCAGAATGGTGTGCCTACCGATCGCTGCGTTGTGTTCCGAGTACGGCGGACGCTTCCGGTCGTACTTATTGGGATAACTGTTCAGCGGGACTAATGCCCGTTGTTTCACCCAATGAAATCGACTCGCAGAAAACAAACGAGGCAATTCAAGGACAAGAAAGCAAGCGCGGTGCACATGCCACCAAATCGACTGATGCGATCATTGCGGCAGTACCGATCCAATTGGCTGCGTTCTCGCAATCTGCGGTGGTGATCGATAAGTCGAAGCAGCAAGATCCATTACGTCTGCCTGCTGAATTTCCAGGTGCGGAAACTCCTCCTATCAGTTTGCCCAGACTCAAAGCAGATGGAACCAAGCTGGATACGAAAACCCAGCAAGAAAATATTCTAAAGCTGTTTCCTGAACTGCCACCGCTACCTTACGAAGCAGATGCGTTGCCGGATGATTCGCGAGCAGCCATGGGGTTGGAAGAGTTTCATCGAATTGCGAGAGAAAACCATCCAGGTCTGCGTGCAGCAGCGGCTAACGTTGAGGTTGCGCATGGGGCTATCATTCAAGCTGGATTACCGCCTAATCCAAACTTTGGCTATGAGGCTGATACGGTTCGAACAGCCAACACACCTGGTTATAAGGGGGTGTATTTGCAACAAACGTTTATCACGGCTCAAAAGCTTGGTCTAGCAGCAGAGGCCGCCACGGTGGACTATGCGAACGCGGTGGTTAGCCAGCAGAAGACATGGATCACGGTCCAAGCCTCTGTGCGACGAGCTTACTTCCAACTGTTAGCTGCCCGCCGCCGCGCGGTGCTTGCTCGCGTTCAATGCGAGTACTCAGAGCGTGCTTATGAAGCTCAAATTAAATTGGTGATCGCTGGCGAATCGGCTCCTTATGAACCGTTGCAGCTAAGAGTCTTGACCACACAAGCGAGAGCGTCGTTGATTCGAGCCCAACAAGACGCCATCGCCGCTTGGCGAACTCTGGCCGCAAACGTAGCTGTTCCTGCACTTGAGCCAACCAATATCGAAGGCCGAATCGACTGCCCTGCACCGGATATTTCTTACGAGAGCGCCGTGACACGCATGACAGCCGTGCATACAGATCTTCGAATCGCCGAAAACCTCATTTCAAAAAATCGGACTCTGGTTACTCTCGCAGACCGAACTCCAATCCCGAATCTCGATGTCGGCTTTGTGTTACAGCAAGACTATACGTTTAAGCCCGGAGGGAGCACGTATAATCTAACCCTGGGAGGTGCCGTGCCTGTTTGGAACCAAAATCAAGGTAACCGAATATCTGCACGAGCTGAACTGGTGCGATCAGCACAATTGGTAACCGATACCGAGAATCAACTCATCGCGAAGCTTGCTGCGACATACAGCGTGTACAAGTCGAACCGCCAACTGGCATCTTCGTTTCGAACGGACGCTTTGAGCGACCAAGTCAGGGCGTATCGCGGCATCTATCAACGCTATTTAACAGATCCGAGTGGAATCAGTTTCAACGATGTGATTGTGGCACAGCAGACCGTAAGCGGTGTACTCAATCAATACCTGGACATTTTGCAAGCTCAATGGCAAAGCACGGTGGATCTTGGGGAATTGCTTCAAGTCGATGACGTATTCCAAATGGGAGACGCGGTGCCTGTAGCCGAGATCCCAAACTTCTAAACATGACCATGCTTGCGTTCGACGAGAAGAGTCGAAAATACTTGGCCTCCAAATAAGCACACAAACGCGCTGGATGCTAAAGTGATGGTTTAGGAGTTTGTGAAAATGAATACGCGTCGCCAATTCTTTCTGTCTCTTTCGTCCATACTTGCCATCTCCACCGCCGGAAGCTTCTCTCGACTCGGTTCTTGTTTTGGGAGCGAACCTCCACGAATCGAGATCCTCGACACCAGAGTCATCAGTTGGAAACCTCCCTTGTATCACGGATGGCCAACGCTGACTCGACGGGCTGACGGAGAATTGCTTCTCGCCTTTTCAGGTGGACGAGAAAGGCATGTATGTCCTTTTGGGCGACTCGAATGGATGCGCTCGAAAGATAATGGAGAAACCTGGGGTTGGCCGCAGGTATTGTACGATAGCCCCATCGACGATCGCGATGCGGGCGTGGTGGAAACAGCAAAAGGGTCGATACTTGTAACCACGTTTACTTCGCTCGCCTATGAGCCTATCCTAAACCGAGCAGAGACCGCGCAGCCTGGTCAGCCAGGCGCATTTGCGGATCCAAAGCTCCTGCTGGAATGGCAAGCTGTCCACAATCGTCTGTCAGCAGCACAGCGGAAAAGCGAATTGGGAACGTACATGATCCGATCCACTGACGGCGGAATCAATTGGTCCCCTCGCTACGCCGTCCCATTGAACAGCCCACACGGTCCAGTTGTGTTAAGCGATGGCAGATTGATCTATGCCGGCAAAGCCCTTTGGCGCGACGACCGAGTCGGCGTTTGTGAATCGCTTGACGACGGTCTAACTTGGCAGTGGATTGCAACGATTCCATCGCGCCCTGGAGACGACCCTAGAGAATATCACGAGTTGCATGCCGTGGACGGAGTAGATGGGAAAATCATTTGCCACATTCGAAATGAGAATGCGGCGGACAAAGGTCATACGTTACAGAGCGAATCAAAAGATGGAGGGCTTTCTTGGTCGATCCCTCACTCCATCGGTGTTTGGGGATTGCCTTCGCACTTGCTCAAGTTGCGTGATGGTCGACTGCTCATGACCTACGGGTTTCGACGTTCTCCTCGCGGAATTCAAATGCGTATCAGTGGTGATTCGGGAGGATCTTGGAGCGATCCTATTTCCATTTCGACCGACGGTATTTCAGGCGACCTGGGTTACCCTTCTACGGTCGAATGTGCCGATGGAACCATGGTTACGGTTTGGTACGAAGTTCTAGCGGGATCTCCGCTTTCGCAATTACGGCAATCGCGATGGCATTGGAAATAAGGCCATCGGGAGCATGGTAGAGTGCTTTACGGAATGGAATGAGGTTCTGCAATCGGTACAACTTCGGCTACATTGAAGATAACTATCGGAACGGATTGCAAGTTTTGTTGCACTATGCAAACTAGTTACTAGGCTCCACGGCTCCGCCTGGTAACGCAATGCAAGCGAGGCTCCGCCTCGCCGAAATGCATCCTTAGTTTGTGAACTCAGGAGGCAGGAGCCTCCACACCAATGCGTTCCCAGGCAGAGCCTGGGAACGAGTAGTTTCCTGTGCGACGCTCATTCCAATCAGCGGCACTATTGAAGAACAAGGACATAGAAAATGGTTTACAAACTTGGTGCGATGTTGGCGTTTGCGCTGAGCGCCATTTGTGCCTTAACGCTGAGGGGGGATGAGCCGAAAACGACGGTAGCCAATTTGACGTTCGCTGAGCCGATCGCCGCGATTGTTTACGATCATTGCTCATCGTGTCATCGTCCGGGCCAGTCTGGACCGTTTTCGTTGCTCACTTATTCGGATGTATCGCAACGAGCCGAGACGATTCAAGCCGTGATTCGCGACGGCTATATGCCCCCTTGGAAAGCAGTCCATACCGGGATTGATTTTTCCAACGATCGCCGGTTGAGCGAAAAAACCAAGAAGCAACTAACGGAGTGGATTGATGCCAAGTGTCCAGAAGGGGACCCAACAAAAGCACCGACTCCACCCAAGTTTCCCGATGGTTGGAGTTTGGGCGTGCCGGATATCGTAGTGAGAATGGATCGACCGTTTAACATACCGGCAGATGGACCGGATGTTTACCGATCCTTTGTATTTCCGATTAACCTACCTGAAGACAAATGGGTCAAAGCCATCGAACTGCGTCCTACTGCTCGAGGTGCAGTCCATCATGCCCTGTTCTTCCTGGATATTGATGGTGCAGCGCGTGAACAAAAGAGTCTTGATGGTCAACCCGGGTTCGCGGGTATGAATTTCCTCAAATCGCGAGGCAATTCTCTGGAGCGAATGCCCGAAAGTCTGTCTCGCGGGTTGGGCGGATATGTCCCTGGGGCGACTCCCAATCGTTTGCCAGGTGATCTCGCCCGTTACTTGCCAAAGGGGAGCGACATCGTCATGCAAACACACTTTCATCCGAGTGGCAAACCCGAAGTGGAGCAAGCGGAACTTGGAATCTACTTTGCCGATCGAGCACCCAAGCAAAAGCTCGTCGCCGTTCAGATGCCGCCCGTGTTTGGCATGGGAGCAGGTCTAGACATTCCTGCGGGCAAATCTGACTTTGTGATGCACGATGAGTATGTTTTGCCGATCGATATATTGGGTTTTGAAATCGGAGGGCACGCCCATTACATCTGCCGCGAGATGACGATGACGGCAACTCAACCTGACGGAAAGGCAACAGAGCTGTTGCGCATCAACGACTGGGACTTGGATTGGCAGGATCAGTACCTGTACAAGAACCCTGTCGCGCTGCCCAAGGGAACGAAGCTGACGGTCGACATCACCTATGACAACTCGGCAATGAACCCTGAGAACCCATTCTCACCACCTCGGGATATCAGTTGGGGACGTGAATCGACCGATGAGATGGGTTCCATTACGATGCTGGTCCTTGCCGCAGCCGAAAACGAGCGGCCCGTTTTGGAACTTGCCCTACAAGACCGTATGCGGGACGCGTTTGGCAATCGAATCAGGAGCCAAATGGGGCGAATCGGCGGTTTACTCGGCGGCGGTAATGGGCTGGATGGCGCATTCGTGAAACTCCTGGATCGCAACCGGGATGGTAGGCTTCAGAAAAGCGAAATACCCGCAAAATTTCGGGATCGGTTGCTTGATTTGATGGACAGCAACAACGATGAACAGATTGACAAAAGCGAAATGGAATCGAGTCGCAAGGAAATGGAACGAATCTTGGATCGAAGGCCAAAGGGTAATTAGACCTATGCCTATGCCCTACCAGCGTGTTGCAAACGCAGCGATTGTTGCCACAGGTCTTTTCCTAGTCTTGTTAGCCAATGGTTTTGCAGTCAGCGACGACACCATTGATTCCAATCTGTCACCGTTACCGTTTGAGTTTGTGGACGTCCATGGCAAGAAAGTTTCGACAAGAGACCTTTCGAATAATCAAGCGATGGTACTTGTCTTTGTGACCACGGACTGTCCGATAGCCAACAGTTATCAACCCGCTTTGGCCCGCATGTATCAAGAGTTTCAAAAGAAGGGATTTGTGTTCGTTCTAGTCCACGAAGGGCCCGAGCAAACAAAGGAGACGATCGCGAATCATACCCGTGAATACGCCGTGCCGTTTTTCGTTGCATTGGATCCGAAGCATTCGATTGCCCAAAAGTTTGGTGCGACAACGACTCCAGAAGTGTGCGTCCTGAACAAACAAGGGGAACGTCTTTATCTCGGGCGAATCGACGATCTTCATCAAGGCTTCGGCAAAAAACGATTTGCTGCGACTCGCGAAGACTTAAAGATCGCTCTGATGGAAGTCGCAAGCGGCGCAGAAGTTAGCATGCCAACGACAAGTGCAGTGGGCTGTTTGATTCCATCAAAACGCTAAGCAGCTATTTCAAACACGGCGTCCCGCTTGTCGGTTCCGGTGAAACCTGCAACGAGGAGAATGTCATCCAGCTTTTGTCCAATCCAAGTTTGCTGCCGTTTGAGTTGTACAACGAAGAAAACGTCCAAGATCCTTCGGACAGCTTATGATCACAGCTAGACTTGCATGCTGGGCTACGGTCTTGATTGCCGATGGCAGAGGCAGTATATCGATTTATGGGTACGTCGCGTCCGGCTTTTCCTTCCGTACGACCTCCGTGACTTCTGCGGGGTGCTATCGATTGACCATGCGAGCAATTCTTGTGATCGAAGCAACAGCATTGCCCGTCGACATGTCTTGAATGGTGTGCGGCGAGTGCTGCTCTTTGCGAGGAATAATTGCTCCAGAGATTCGGGCTGCAATCGTTGCAGTTCATGAATGTTGCGAGCTGGGAATACGGAAGATGCGCACAGTCGGGAATGAACTCGGTTGGAAAGGAGTTTGCGGCGGTGCTGGTCGACTGGTTCGGTCGCAATTCGGGTTGAGCCCGGGCTACGGAAGCCGCGAGAAGAAAAACGATCGCTGCGTGCATCATGCGTCGCATGGTGTTTGACCCTATTAGAAAGTCCTCCGTGATGCGATTTATCCATTCAACATTGGATTGCCGAGTGAATGAACGCCAAAAATAAAGGTAAGCGATCGCGAATAGCCCTGTACCGCAGCAACGTTTAGCCGCTTTCACCGCGAGACTTATGTCGCGGCGGGATTCGCTAGGTCGCCTACCGTCATCGAAAGAATCTTGCGCCCATTTCCCGAACACGCAAATCAAGTTTTGAAAAATCGACTCCAAACCATGTCCAAACGAATCGGTATGGTACGATTCCAACAGATTTGACGTTTTTTCCGCATGGGTTGCCGTTTTTTCGGTGCCACGGCAGGCACAAATGGTTCCTTTCTCCACGCCGTATTAACGTTATATTCATCTTGTCTTCACATTTTACGGATATCGTTTGAACAGGAAAAAAAAGAGTACCTATGTCACTTCATTTGAGCCAAGACCTTACCGAAGCACACAATTCATTGCTCAAGCTTTCAGGCAGTGTTGAGGACATGATTGCGTCCGCGGTCCGGTCGTTGGTCGAAAGACGTGGCGCCTTGGCAGCGGAGGTGATCGATCGAGACAGTCAAATCGATCGAAGCGAAGTGCGAATCGAAGAGGATTGCTTGAAAATGCTTGCACTCCATCAACCTGTGGCCGCCGACCTACGACGGATCACCACCATGATGAAGGTCAACAATGATTTGGAACGCATTGCGGACCTAGCCTGCAACATTGCAACACGAGCCGATAGTTTGTGTCCGCATCCGGAATTTCCGATCCCACCCGGAATTAACGAGATGGCACTGATGTCGACATCGATGGTGCGACGCAGTTTGGACGCGTTCGTTCAACGGGATACAGAGCAAGCTCGCATGGTCATCGAAGACGATGATTTAGTCGACGCCAAAAACGTGGAAGTCATCGAGACCCTCAATTCGTTGATGTCCCGCGACAGCACTCAGATTTGGGCGGCCATGCATTGCTTTTCGATTTCACGCCATTTGGAACAAATTGCAGACCACGCCGTTAACATCGCCGAAGACATCATTTACATGGTCGATGGAGTCATCGTTCGACATCGTCATTTGCTTCAGCGTCCCACGGTTCATGAATCGTAAAAACCCACTCGTACAGGCAAATATCGGAAGACATTACCCATGCCAAAAAGCAAAATACTCGTCGTCGAAGATGACCGAGCGCTTTCCGAGGTGCTAATTTACAACTTGGAAAAGGCTGGATTCGATGTTTTCAAAGCCATGGATGGGCGAGATGGATTAAATCAAGCCCAACTGCGATTGCCGGATTTGATCTTGCTTGACGTGATGTTGCCAGTCATGGATGGAATGGAAGTTTGTAGGCGATTGCGAGCTCAACCCGAAACGGCCACCGCAACGATTATCATGCTTACGGCAAAGTCAGAGGAGTCCGACCAATTGGTTGGTTTTTCCGTGGGAGCGGACGATTACGTGACGAAACCCTTCAGCGTCCGCGTATTGCTTGAGAGAATTAAGGCTCTTTTGCGTCGTAAATCCAGGCCCATCGAGGAAGACGCGGATACGGTTGCACGTCTTGGAATTGCGCTCGATAGGCGACGATACCGCGTCACTGTCGATGCGGGATTAGTCGATTTGACAAAAACCGAATTCCGCCTCTTGGATACGTTGATTCGTCAACCCGGCCGAGCGTTTGACCGATCCGAACTGATCGATTCGGCGCTTGGCGAGGACACCCTGGTTCTGGAACGCACGATTGACGTCCATATTCGTGCTTTGCGGAAGAAAATTGGCGAAAAATCGGATGCGATCGAGACGGTGCGGGGTGTGGGCTACCGTTTTCGCGAAGAGTAGGCTAGTCTTCTAGGTCTGTTCTTTTTGATTTGCTCGCCTGCGGCTCCGCGCAGGTCTACTGACCTCACCTAGACAACCAATCTACCATGACCACCTCTACGCTTTCGCGGCCTGTTGAGTTGTTGCCCGCTCAGACTATAGACGGAAAGAAACCAACCCGCGAACAAGTTCCAAAAGGAGAGGTTTTGTGCTCTTACTGCACAGCCAAATGTTGTCGGTACTTTGCATTGCCGATCGATGCGCCAACGACACAGCAGGATCTAGATTTCATTCGCTGGTATTTACTGCATGATCGAGCAACCGTTTTCATCGAGGACGGCACATGGTATTTGCTTGTGCACACAGACTGCAAGCACTTGCAAGCCGATCACCGCTGCGGAATCTATCACACGCGTCCCCAAATTTGCCGCGATTATTCGACTGACAATTGCGAATTCGATGAGGACGCTGTTTATGAAATGTACTTTGAAACTTCCGAACAAGTGGCGGAATATATGGAAGCTCGCTTTCATTCCGCCGACTTGAGCGCCATTCGAAGTCCCGAACCTTCTTTGCTTCCGATTCTGTCGTAGGCTCTAGGCAATTGCACGTAGTAAATGGTTTTTGAATGGCTTTGATTGAACCGAGAACACTCAAGGGATTCCGCGACTTTCTGCCGGCGGCCATGATCCCGCGCGAAAAACTGATGGAAGTTGCTCGGCGGGTCTATCGGCGTTATGGGTTCGTGCCCATCGACACGCCTACGCTCGAGTTATTGGAAGTTCTGACTGGAAAAGGCTCCGAGGAAACCGATCGGCAGATGTACCATTTCATCGACAACGGCGGTAGAGCCGTTGGGATGCGATTTGACTTGACCGTTCCTCTAGCTCGATTCGCTGCTCAGCACATTCAAGAACTGGGCATTCCATTCAAGCGTTATCACATCGCTCCTGTCTGGCGGGGCGAGACGCCACAAGCTGGTCGATTCCGAGAATTCGTTCAATGTGACTTCGATACGATCGGGACGACTGGCGTCGTGGCCGACATCGAGACGGCCCTTGTTATTCACGAACTTATGCACGAAGTGGGCGTTCATCGCTTTCAAATTCGCATCAACAATCGACAAGTGCTAACGGGACTTCTCGAGCAATTGGATTTGAAGGGCTCGAGTACGGCTGTACTGCGTGCGCTCGACAAATTCGACAAAGTGGGTGCCGAACAGGTTTCCAAAGAGCTGACCCAAGCAGGTTTGAATGCGACTCAAATCGATCAGGTCTTAGCATTGTCGGCGATTCGCGGTTCGACTGAGGAGGTGCTTTCTCAACTCGACCCACTGCTCAAAGGTTCGGAACAAGGGCAGCAAGGCATTGAGCGGCTGCGGACACTCTGCGGTGCGATGAAGGCGGCAGGCGTTCGCGAAGAGTTTTATCGCCTCGATGTTTCCATCGCTCGCGGTCTGGATTATTACACAGGCGTTGTTTTCGAAACAACGCTTGGCGATTTGCCAAGTATTGGAAGCGTCTGCAGCGGCGGCCGCTACGACAACTTAGCCGAAGTATATACCAAGCAGCACTTGCCGGGGATCGGAGCATCGCTAGGCCTCGATCGATTGCTTGCAGCCCTTGAGCAACTAGGGCTGATACCGAAGACCGCATCTGCGGCCGATGTCTTTATTCCGTTATTCGATGCGCATCGACTCAACGATTATTTTGCATTGGCGTCCATCGTCCGAAGGGCTGGTTGGTCCGCTGAAGTCTATCCAGAACCAAAAAAACTTGGTCAACAACTCAAGTACGCAGATCAACGTGGATTCAAAATCGCGTTGATCGCAGGTTCGCAAGAATTAGATGCAGGCGAAGTTCAAATCAAGAACTTGGCTAGCCAAATCAAGACTCAAGTTGAGTGGCGAACCAATCCCGATAATCTCGTCGACGGCTTGACTCAGATGTTGCGACTGCAAAATGATTTAGCTTGATGCAATGCATGGCTTCGCGGTTGATTTGCCTTGTGGATTCCCTACCAACAACAAAATTTCTGGACGGACATGAGAATTCGATTCGGTTGCTCGATCCTTTCGTTTGTAGCAAGCATCGCTTGGATGAACCACCGAGCCGAGGCTGAAGAGACTCCTGTAGACAAGCAGTTCTCGCAGTCCATTCTCCCCTTTCTGACAAAGTACTGCTGTGATTGTCACGATGAAAAAACGCAAGAAGCCAAGTTGGACCTGTCGATCTACAAGGCCACCGGCGATGTCACCCGAGCCCTTCCGCTCTGGGAACACGTCTTGTCACGCGTGAAGGGGAGTGAAATGCCTCCCGTTGATTCCGAAGCACAGCCATCCGCCGAAGAACGACTCAATTTCATCCATTGGATTCGGGCGATTCGGCGACAAGAAGCCATGCGCAACGCCGGCGACCCTGGAATCGTCCTGGTGCGGCGACTGAGCAATGCCGAGTACAACTACAGTATTCGAGATCTAACCGGCGTCGATATCAACCCTACTCGTGATTTCCCGGTCGATCCAGCCAATGAAGCGGGATTCGACAACTCCGGGGAATCGCTTTCGATGTCGCCAGCCTTGCTGAAAAAATACTTGGAAGCGGCTCGTTTAGTTAGCGAGCACCTGGTTCTCAAGCCCCATGGGTTCTCGTTTGCTCCCCATCCTGTCGTGACGGAAACGGACCGCGATAAGTACTGTGTCAAACGGATCGTGCAGTTCTACGCGAAACAACCCATCGATCTCTCGACTTATTTGCTGGCTGCTTGGCGATTTCGTCAACGTGAGTCAATCGGCAAGCGTGAGATGCCCTTGTCGGAGATGGCATCCCAAGCTGGCGTTAGCCCTAAGTACTTGTCGATGGTCTGGGAATCGCTCTCAGACACACAAGATGCATCTGGACCGCTCGCCCATTTGCAATCCATGTGGAATAAGTTGCCATCCGATTTGAGCCAAGAAATCGAAGCAAAGTCCGGATGCAATGCCATGCGAGACTTCGTTGTTGCCGTGCGTCGTAAACTTGAACCAGCCGTTGATAATCTAGACCTAAAAGGCATACACAAGGGATCGCAACCATTCGTGCTTTGGAAAAACGACCAGTACGCAAGTTATCGTCGCTCATTTAGTCGAAAAGCTCTCGTCAACGAATCGGATGCTGGCGAAAAAAAAGAAGGGCAAACTCTCAGCGAACACGTTGAGCTCGCATTGATGGTTCCCGCCGAGGCTTCGCGGCGAGCACAATACGATGCGTCGCTGACGCGTTTTTGTAGCGTATTTCCAGACGCTTTCTATATTTCCGAACGAGGACGAGACTATGAGGGTAAGCCAAAAGAACAACAAGAGAAAGGTAGACTCCTAAGCGCAGGCTTCCACAGCATGATGGGGTACTACCGGGATGATGCTCCACTCTGTGACATGATCTTGTCCGATGCAGAGAAACAAGAAATCGATGACTTATGGCGAGAACTTGACTTTGTGACGGCAGCACCCATGCGGCAGTATGCGGGGTTCGTTTGGTTCGAACGAACCGATTCAGCCTATATGCGAGATGAAGAGTTTGATTTTGCAAGAGCAGAGGACAAGTCCGTCACGACCGAAGAAATGATCCGCAAGCTAGCAGCAACCTATGTTGCCAAAGCGAAACGTACAATGAGCGAAGGGGTGCCCATTCAAGCGCTGGAAAGCTACTTTGAGCGAATGAACGACCAGATACGCTGGATCGAAAAAGCCAGGTTGGTTGCTGAGCCAAGCCACATCGAATCGCTTGTGAGCTTTGCATCCAAAGCATGGCGCCGAAGTCTAACTCAAGAGGATCAAGAGCAGATTCAGGCTTTTTATCGATCGTTGCGAATGACGGAGGGACTTAGCCACGAAGATGCGATCCAGGATTCCTTGGTTGCGATTTTGATGTCGCCTCATTTTTGTTACCGAAGCGATTGTGCAGTGGCGGGTACTGCGCGTACAGTGGCGGGTACTGCGCGTAGACCGCTGACGGATACGGAGTTAGCGAGCCGATTGAGCTTTTTCCTTTGGTCGAGTGTGCCGGACCAGACGTTATCGGAACGGGCTGCGGCAGGGGAATTGCACAATCACGATACCATGGTCTCGGAAGCCCGTCGGATGCTGCAAGATCCACGTTCCCGAAGTCTCGCGACCGACTTCGCTGGTAACTGGTTGGATTTCCGGCGATTCGAAGAGCACAACAGCGTGGATCGAAATCGATTTCCGGGCTTTACCGACGCGTTGAGACAAGCGATGTTTGAGGAGCCTGTTCGGTTCTGCATGGATGTTATTCAGAACGATTCTTCGGTGCTCGATTTCATGGAAGCGAAACACACGTTTGTCAATGCGGACTTGGCTCGTCACTACGGCATACCAACAAGCAAAGAGATTCCCGTGGACAAATGGATTCGCATCGACGATGCAAGTCCCTATGGACGGGGTGGATTGCTGCCGATGTCCGTGTTCTTGACAAAAAATGCACCTGGGCTCCGCACTAGCCCTGTCAAGCGAGGTTATTGGGTTGTTCGACGATTGCTTGGAGAAACCATTCCGCCTCCACCACCCAATGTGCCGGAACTGCCAAGCGATGAGTCGCAACTGGGCGAGAAATCGTTGCGGGAAACGTTGGCGATGCACCGGGATCATGCTGCCTGTGCGGGCTGCCACAATCGTATCGATTCGATCGGTTTGGTTTTCGAAAACTATGGGCCGGTGGGAGAACGCCGAGAAATCGATCTCGGAGGGCGAGCCGTTGACACTTGGGCCACCTTCCCAGACGGCAGCCAGGGGCAAGGGATTGACGGATTGCGCAACTACCTCAAACAAAGCCGTCAACAAGAATTTGTGGACAATCTATGTCGTAAATTGCTATGCTTTAGCTTAGGTCGATCGCTTGTCCTTTCCGATGATCCCTTGATTGAGCAGATGCAGTCGCGGCTGACATCGGAAGACTATCGATTTAGCGTCCTGATCGAAACCATTGTCACGAGTCCGCAATTCCTTGAGAAACGCGGCGATTCCCCGCCAGAAAACCTACCTATTTCTTCGAATCCATAGCTATGCGTTCCAATCCATTTTCGCAGATATCGCGTCGAACCTTGTTGCGTGGGGCAGGTGTTACGGTCGGATTGCCCTGGCTCGAATCCATTCCTGTTTGGGGATCATCCAGCGCCCAAGAAGGCTCGGAGGGTAGTTTTCCAAAACGATTCGCGGCCTTGTTTATGGCCTGCGGAATCAACCCCGACCATTGGTGGGCGAAAGGGGCCGGCAGCGACATGGAGTTGGGCAAGAGCCTCGCGCCCATGGAGCCGCTCAAGAACAAGATGAATTTCATCTCGGGGCTATTTAACAAGAACTCAACAGGGGTCGGTATCCATCCGGGGCAAACGGGCAATATCCTTTCCGGTGCGAGTTTGCAAAAGGGTTCCGAACTTCGAGGCGGCATCAGCGTCGACCAAGTATTGGCGAATCAACTTGGCCAACAAACAGTCCAGGCAAGCTTGGTGCTTGGATGCGAACAGCCCATTACAGGCTACCACGAGACGAATTTCTCGATGGCGTATAGTTCCCACATTTCATGGCAGAACGCGACGTCGCCAGTACCGATGGAAGTCTATCCCTCATTGGCTTTTGATAGTTTATTTGACAATCGCGGGAGTCGACGAAATCAAAGCGTCCTTGATCGCGTCAAAGAGCAAGCAGCGAGCCTCAGCCTCGATGTCAGCGGTGGTGACCGTGCAAAACTGGACGAATTTCTGACCAGCGTGCGAGAGGTCGAAAAGCGTGCGGAACGCATGCGGATGGAAAAAGAAAGCGCCGCAGAACGCGCGCAAGATCAACCCTTGATCCGCATGAAGCGTCCCGACAACGGATTGCCGGAAGACATTCGCGAACACATGCGATTGATGTGCGATATCGTGGCGCTTGCGTTTCAAATGGATAAAACCCGCATTGCAACGCTGCTGCTGTGCCGTGACATTTCAGGCTTGTTCTATCCTTTTTTGGATGCTCGGAATGCTCATCATTCCGCATCGCATAATGAAAAGTCCGATGAATTCGAGAGGATTTCAACATACTACTGTAGCCAACTAGCTTATCTTGCGAGCCGGTTAGATCAGATGCAGGAAGGTGATGGAACGGTGCTTGACCATTCCTGCTTGATGTTCATCAACAACATGTGGAGGGGCAGCACCCATGACTCGAGCAATGTGCCACTGCTTACCGCAGGTGGCTTAGGCGGTTCCTTGCAAACCGGTCGGGTTCTCAACTTCCGCGACAAAGGGGATGACCAACGCAAACTCTGCAGTTTCTACCTTTCGCTCATGCATCGCATGGGGCATAACGCCGACCGGTTTGGTGACGCTGATACGCCGCTTGCGGATTTGTAGGCATCGATCATAACACGGGCCGCCGCTTGTCGTTCGGTGGTAATTGACCTTCGCCCTAACTAGCGTGAAGGTAACGATCCCCAGTGGTGAACCGATTATACCCCAGGCTATCGAGGCCGGCGATCGCCGCATCGTCCAGCTAACGCTCTCGTTGAGATTGCGTCGGTGGACATGTTACTTGAGCGCCTGATCCATGAATGCGTAAGCAGTCTGCCGCATCGAGTCTGGGAAATCATGCTCGCAATCGGGATGCTCGACCCTCAAGAATCCGGAATGCCCATAAAGTTCAAAAATAGGGCGGGCAGATTGGGCAATGCGATCGACACTCTCGGCACGAAAGTTTGAATCTCCGAGCGGAGCGATGATGAGAGTCCTTCTGGGGGCTAATGCACCGATCATCTCATGGAAGTCGAACGGAATCTCCGCTAATCGTCCTCGAAACTCCGCCAATTTGAGCATGTACCGTGTTTGACACCAGCCCTTCTGCGGAAACCAGTTGGCTTCGTTACCTTGATAGTAATCCAAGTAGGAGTCCAATCCACAACTTGACACAATCACGGTCAATCGGTCGTCGAAAACGGCGGTATACACGGAGTTATGCCCACCCAACGAATGTCCGATCGTACCGAAACCACGCTCTCGATCCACGAACACCAAGGACTCTAACAAATCGAGGCCGCGAATATTATCCCAGACCGCTTTGAGTGTTCCGCTTTCCCAACCCAACGCCGAAATGTCCGGTTGGTACTTGGCCAACAAGGGGTAGTTCGGCGCGAGAGTCACGTATCCGCGTTCCGCAAGCTCTAACGCATAACTGCGATTCGGAGTCTCGCTGAGTCCGACCACGGTTCCGTGGCCAACGACATTGTTCGTGCCATGAAGGCACAGAGCCGCAGGTGCTTTTGACTTGCCTGTCATGACCGATTTTGGGATCAGGAGGTAAGCAGGAACACGCGAACCGGGTTCGGACGCGTAAGTCACGAGTCGTCGCACATAGCTGCCGCCATCGAATTCCTCTTCGATCTTGAGATCTAATGGACAACGTTTTTCTTTGCCGGGTAATTTACCCATGACCGATTCCATGCCTTGCACAATTGATTGTCGACGCATTTGCCAATCCGCGATTGTCTTGACATCTTTTGTGGTGCCACTTTTGTCTCGATAGACCATCAAATTGTCCCGAGGCAATCGAATGGCTGGCTTCGTTTCTTGGGCGTTGATCCAACTTGATTTACTGGCCGCGCTGAACGCGAATGCGCTGCTCAAGTGCAAAAAAGTTCTTCGAGTTAACAATGCAATGTTCCCCTTTACGTGATCGTTCCAACGATGATCGTCGCCCTTTTGCCGAGCAAAAGGCGACTATGTTTTGCCCCTCGCGGATCCAATCATAGCCTACATCAATACTTCGTTGACGACGCTTGCCGGTACAACGCCGGTGAGTTTGAAATCGAGCCCTTGCGAGCGGACGCTTAATCGTTCGTGATGTAGGCCTAGTTGATGCAAGAGAGTTGCATGAATATCTCGAACATGAACCGAATGATCGACGGGACCAAATCCAAACTCATCTGTCTCACCATAAATAGTTCCAGGTTTGAAGCCACCACCTGCAAACCACATGGTGAATGCGTCGATATGATGATTGCGTCCAGTCGATTCTCGAACTTCTCCCATGGGTGTGCGTCCAAACTCACCACCCCAAACCACGATCGTGTCCTTTAGCAATCCGCGTCTCTTCAAATCAAGAACCAAGCCGGCACACGACCGGTCGATCTCGCGGCAAATCGATGGCAGGTGTTCCTCCAGGTTTTCGGTGGCCCCTCCGTGATGGTCCCAATTCGTATGATAAAGTTGAACAAAGCGAACGCCTCGTTCGACGAGACGCCTGGCCAGCAAACAGTTTCTTGCAAAGCTGACTTCTTTAGGATCCTTGATGCCGTATAGGTCGAGCGTTTCGGCGCTTTCGTCTGCAGTATTCATTAGATCCGGTGCACTCGACTGCATGCGGTAGGCCATCTCATAGGCATTGATACGAGTCGCAATCTCGTCGTCACCCGTGTCCGCTAGCCGCTTGGAATTCAACCTGCCAACGGCATCAATCACTTGCACCTGTTGGCTTTCGCTGATCGATTCAGGCGTTGTCAGATTCAAGATCGGTTCACCACGATTGCGAAGCGGTACACCTTGATAGGTTGAGGGCAGCATGCCACTCCCCCAAAGTACGGCTCCCCCGCGAGGCCCGCGAGGCCCACTCTGCAGCACTACGAATCCAGGTAAATCTTTGCATTCGCTACCCAGACCATACGTTAACCAAGAGCCCATGCTGGGGCGTCCGAATTGGCCGGTCCCAGTGTTCATGAACAGCTTGGCGGGTGCATGATTGAAGAGGTCGGTTTTGCATGTGCGGATGAATGTCAGCTCATCAACGATCTTTGAAGTGTAGGGCAACAGGTCGCTGACCCAGGCGCCGCTCTGTCCATACTGATCAAACGTCCGCCGCGTTCCGAGCAAATTGATTCGATGGCTGCTGTCCATGAATGCAAAACGTTTGCCTTCCAAATAACTCGGCGGGATGGGTTGCCCATTGAGCCGATTGAGCGCCGGCTTATGGTCGAACATATCCAGTTGGGATGGACCACCCGCCATGAACAAATAGATGACTCGTTTGGCGCGAGGCGGAAAGTGCGGCGGCTTGGGTGCGAGCGGATTACCTGATGGATCAGCGTTTGCGGAACTTGCGACTAGGTCAGCGAGCGCCATCGCACCGACTCCAACGCCGCATTGGCGGAAGAAATGACGGCGAGTCTGCTCCTGAAGGAATTGTTCGTAATTCATTTATTGCGTCGATGGGGTTTGGGTTTCATGATGCGTTGATCATTCGGTATCTATTCTCGCGTGACGGTTTCATCCAAATTGAGCAACACGCGAGCGGCGCTCAAGCGATCGAGTTTGCCAAGGATCTCGATCTCGTCCGCGCGAGGGGTTCGAGAGGTACAACGCTGGAAGGCGACCTCGATTCCATTGTGTTCAATGATTTTCTCCAGTGCCTTTGCGAATTCAAAAAAGGCAGCGTCATTGAGCAGTGTCAGGGCTTGAAGCGGTGTGTTGCTGCGAATGCGACGGGTACAGGAACTGTTTCCCTCGGGAGCGTCAAACACGTTGAGAGAGGGTGGTGGAGTGGCTCGATAGAGAAATGTATACAACCCCCGTCGATAACGATCCTCTCCCGTGCTAACTTTCCATTCCCTTTTCACTTGTCCTTGGTTCATCACTCCATCCGGGATCGGAGGATAAACGGGAGCGCCCCCCATCTTGCTTGAAAGCAAACCACTCGCTGATAATCCGACGTCGCGAACGATTTCCGCATCGAGCCTGAGGCGGCGTTGTTTCCCCAAAAACGTGTTTTCGCGATCCTTTTCCCGCAGTTCCGGGCGATCGATTGAGCTCTGACGATAAGTGTTCGACGTGACGATCAATTTATGCAAGGCTTTCAGACTCCTGCCTTGCTCGATGAATTCAACCGCCAGCCAATCGAGCAACTCGGGATGCGTTGGCAGTGCGCCTTGCATACCAAAATCATTCTCGGACTCCACCAAACCACGGCCAAAATAGTTTTGCCAGACACGATTCACGATGACTCGTGAGGTCAATGGATTTGCCGGAGAAACGATCCATTGCGCTAAATCGAGGCGGTTGAGATTTGATTTCGTTTTGTCCAAAGAATGCAGCACCGATGGCGTGCTGCATGTAACTTCCTCGGATGGGCGAGTGAAGTCTCCTTGAACGAACACGGTCGTTTTGCGAGGTTGTGCCAACTCCTTCATAACAAGCGTGTTGACGCCTTGTTCAAGCATCGTATCGATCTGTCGAATGCGGTCTCGTGTCTTCTTAAAGTCAACATCTGTAGCCCCTATCCCTTCGGCGTAGAGGATTTCTTTTTGCGGGGCAGTTCGTTTCTTTTTTTTATCACCGGATAAAATCTTCTGAGTCTCTTTGGGCAGTTCCATGCGTTGCTCCTCCGTAAGCTCCGCTTCCCATGTTTCGATGGCCGAATCCATCTTTGCCATGACATCGCGTATCACTTTGTCGAGTTGCTTTTTCTCTGCGATCAAGTCAGCCGCATTGAGCTCCGGAGGATAGACCGTTAACGTTGGCTCTTCTTGATTGTTGAAGAATGCGAAGAGCTGGTAGTACTCTTTCTGCAAAATGGGATCAAATTTATGGTCGTGACATTGAGCGCACCCAACACTCAATCCAAGAAAAACGGTACCGGTCGTTGCAACGCGATCAAAAATACTGTCGATCCTAAATTGCTCAACATCGATTCCTCCCTCTTGATTGATTTGGGTGTTGCGATGGAAGCCGGTGGCAATCTTTTGTTGTTCGGTGGCTCCGGGCAAAAGATCTCCCGCCAACTGCTCAATGGTAAATTGATCGAAGGGCATGTCGCGATTGAGTGCGTCGATCACCCAATCGCGATACTTCCATATTTGACGCGGTGAATCGACGGAGTACCCGTTGCTGTCTGCATAGCGAGCTTGATCGAGCCACCACCGTCCCCATCGTTCGCCATAACTGGGACTGCGAAGCAAGCGATCCGCTAAGTCGTTGTAGGCGTCGTTTGCGTTGATGGCCCAATTCGCAACAAACGCGTCTACTTCAGGAATGGTTGGAGGGAGGCCGGTTATGTCCAAGCTCAATCTTCGTATCAGAGTGGTCGGGTCCGCTTCCTTGGAAGGCGTCAAACCATTTTGAACTAGCTTGGCATGGACGAACCAATCAATCGGGTTTGCGTGTTCTGCGTTGAGTTCGTTGGTTCGTACGGGCAGTTCGGCTTTGACTGGCGGAATAAAGGACCAGTGTTTTTCATATTCCGCTCCCTGTTCGATCCAGGTTTGCAAAATCTGGCGTTGCTTGTCGGACAGTTTTTTCACGGAGGAAGCGGGTGGCATGCATTCGTCGTCGTCCTCCTTCAAAAGAATTCTTCGGACGAGTTCGCTGGTATCGGGTTTGCCGGGCTGGACAGCAACATGGCCGGAATCCAAGGTCGCTAAGGCTCCCTCGCGGGTATCCAATCGCAACCCGGCCTCCCGCTTTGCATGGTCGAAGCCGTGACAAGCAAGGCAATTCTCCGAAAGGATGGGTCTGACATCTCGGTTGAACTGAATCTGTTCAGCAAACAACGGCGAACCAGCAATTAGGTAAGCGAACGAAACATTGGCCAAGAAAAAAAGAGGGATCGATTCCTGGCAATTACCCAGAAACGATTTAACGGCATTTTCCTGCATTGCTCAACGACTCCAATTCAGATCTGTGGTTCCGTGTGGCGCGGGACGCGTTCAAGATCGCAACGTCAACTGCTAGCCTGAAAGTCTTTGGTCCACCGGCACCAAGCCAGTGGAACTAGGGAATGGCTTTAGGTCCACACCATTCCCTCTCTCGACCGATGTGGTGCTAGAGGGACGAAAACGCATTGTACTCGTTTAGATGGTACGAGGTATTGATTTTAATCTGGATCGCTAGGTGGGTAAAGATAAGGCTGTTGGCCGTGTGTTTCATGAGTTTCGCTGAAAAGCGACTGATCGGCGAAGTATTTTTCCTGCACTTGGCCGCAGTCCTGGGACTGCGGTGTTTGGGAATGCGGAAGTCACCGATTTTTTTCCAAACCACTTAAGTCGATACTAGCAAAAGGCTTTCGCTTGGTCCCGGCACGACTTTGTGGCGACCGGTACGGCTTTTGTATATGGACTCTTCGTGAATGAAATCGCGACCTGTTCCTGCAAGGATTCCTACCATGCCAACTGCCCCGTCTTACGATTCGACCACCCTCGAGCAGCACGTCCCCCAGCCATCGTTGCCAGGACCGCAATCGATCTCGCAGTCGATCTCGCAGTCGTCTAGTCCTCGCTCCACAGTCGAACGCTTCCTGGATAGCTTCTTCCACGAAGGCAACATCAAGTGGATGCTGTTGATCGGAGCTGCGATTGTGTTTGGGTCCTCCCTCATGCTTGTTACGCGGCATTGGGAACATTGGCCCTCGAACCTGAAGTTTCTTACGCTTCTCGTTTACACAGGTGCTATCTATTTTTTCGCGGAATTCAGTCGCAATCGATTGAGCCTGACGACTACCGCGAAAGTCATGCACGGTTTAACACTGTTGTTGTTGCCAACTTGTTTCCTTGCATTGAGCTGGCTAGCAAAGGCCAGCGAGCCACAAAGTATCGCGGGTATTGTCCAGATAGCTGGACTGATGGTGCCTGCGATTGGGCTTACCGTTTTCGCTGCAAGCCGAATACTAAAAGGATGGCTACATAACTCCCAGATAGCGTTCCTTGTGAGCTACGTCGTTTTGTGCTTGGCGGGTACTATGCCAGCCATAACCACAGGATGGTTGGCTGCGATCATCACCGCTGCACTCTGGTTGACCATGACGATTGGTGTCGTCAAGGTCAACCGACACGTATTCTGGCTGACGGAAGAGCATCGACTCCCACGTGTCTGCGGGTTTCTTCCGATTGGCTTGCTGGCATTGCAATTTGGCATCCTCGTTGCGTTCAAAACGGTCCATGGGCTTCCAGTCGAGTGGTTCGGATTGATTTGTGTGCTCGTGGCATCTACCGTTTTAATGACAGCTCGGACGGTTGCCAACGTCTTCATTCAACGGACGGGAAACCTGGTCCGACCTCTCCCGTGGAATATCGTATTGCCCATTTTTATCGGGTTGGTTCTTGTCGCAATCGGAGTGTGTCTTTCGTTCTACCGATTCTCGTACGTTGGGCAGACAACGTACCCCGCCGTTCCTACGGCAGGGTTGGCGGCATATTTGATGATGGTTGCAGCAAAAGATACTCGGC
>JAIPFP010000075.1 GCA_021736575.1 Pirellula sp.
AGGTGATTATGCCGGAATGAGTAACGATTAAGCAGGTGAGAATCCTGCTCGCCGAATACCTAAGGTTTCCTGGGCAAGGTAAATCCGCCCAGGGTTAGCCGGTACCTTAGTCGAGGCCGAAAGGCGTAGACGATGGATGGAAGGTTAATATTCCTTCGCCGGCCTTGTGAAGTGATGGAGGGACGGCACCCGGAGATACAGCGGTACGACTAGAAATGTCCGTTGGTCCTGATGAGGCGTCTGGATTGGTAAATCCGCCAGGCATAAACCAAGACAGGATCACGAGAGCACTTAAGATCTCGAAGTGTGGGGAAGGGTGTCCAAGAAAAACTTCTAAACGTTAAAGCAAGGTTGACCGTACTAAAACTGACACAGGTAGGTAAGAAGAGTATTCTAAGGCGCTCGGGAGAACGGTGGTTAAGGAACTCTGCAAAATGGCTCCGTAAGTTCGCGATAAGGGGCGCCTACGAAAGTAGGCCACAGAAAATCGGCACTAGCGACTGTTTATCAAAAACACAGGACTCTGCGAACTCGTAAGAGGAGGTATAGAGTCTGACGCCTGCCCGGTGCTGGTAGGTTAAGGAAGAGAGTTAGCGAAAGCGAAGCCCGCGACCGAAGCCCCAGTAAACGGCGGCCCTAACTATGAGGGTCCTAAGGTAGCGAAGTTCCTTGTCGGGTAAGTTCCGACCTGCATGAAAGGCGTAACGACTGGTGCACTGTCTCAACCACCGACCCGGTGAAATTGTAGTTGTGGTGAAGATGCCACATACCCGCGGCTAGACGGAAAGACCCCATGAACCTTCACTGTAGGCTGATATTGGGTTGAGGTATGTATTGTGCAGAATAGCTGGGAGGCTTTGAACCGGGGACGCAAGTTCACGGGGAGCCAACGTTGAGATACCAGCCTGTATATGCTTTAATTCTAACTTTGATCCATGAATCTGGACTTAGGACATTGTCAGTTGGGCAGTTTGACTGGGGCGGTCTCCTCCTAAAGAGTAACGGAGGAGCGCAATGGTACCCTCAGCCTGGTCGGCAATCAGGCAAAGAGCGTAAAGGTATAAGGGTGCTTGACTGCGAGACAAATGAGTCGAGCAGGTACGAAAGTAGGTCTTAGTGATCCGGTAATTCCGAATGGAAGGGTTATCGCTCATCAGATAAAAGGTACTCTGGGGATAACAGGCTTATCGCCACCGAGCGTCCACAGCGGCGTGGCGGTTTGGCACCTCGATGTCGGCTCATCGCATCCTGGGGGTGAAGAAGCTCCCAAGGGTTTGGCTGTTCGCCAATGAAAGCGGTACGTGAGCTGGGTTCAGACCGTCGTGAGACAGGTCGGTCCCTATCTACCGTGGGCGCACGAAACTTGAAGAGGTTCAACCTTAGTACGAGAGGATTTGGTTGGACGTAGCTCTGGTGTACCAGTTGTCACGCTAGTGGCACGGCTGGATAGCTAACTACGGAAAGGATAAACGCTGAAAGCATCTAAGCGTGAAGCCCTCTCTGAGATAAGGTTTCGTAGCTACTTGTAGCGAGAGTCCCCTGGTAGACTACCAGGTCGATAGGCTAGATGTGTAAGCACCGTAAGGTGTTAAGCTAACTAGTACTAATGGACGAACGCTTGACCATCGGTATCTTGCACTTAAACCCTGCAACGATAGTCGATGCCTACAATTTACAATTGTGCTGCATATATTTTGACATTTACCAATCCAACATGGGTCACGACGGGCTACCGCCCTCGTGACTCCCTCCCGGTGACCATATCGGAAAGGATCACCTGTTCCCATCCCGAACACAGTAGTTAAGCTTTCCGAGCCGATGATAGTGTATACCAATGCGAAAGTAGGTATCGCCGGATTTTTAAAACAAAACAAAGCCTGTTGAGTCGAAAGACTCAACAGGCTTTTTTTGTGCGCCTGTTTGTCAAGGTTTCGTATGGTCCTGCAGCGGTTGCTCTGTATCAGATCAGGACTCAGGAGTTGTGGGCTTGGAATCTCGATTGTTTCACCCGCAACGTGATCACTGGCTTGATCACTTTGATTGTGTCAGCACAGTCAACGCTGAACAATGCACAGCGACTTTAATCGAGCTCGAGCCGCGGTACTCGTGCCAGCAACAGCATAGGATTGGATCGATCCCACTTGACAGGACCAACAGCAACGGGTGATGCTGGGCTCTATGAACAGCGAAGAAATTCAGACGCTTCTCAAGAAAGGCTTGGTCGCGACTTCGTCGACGCATTTTTCGCCTAGATCGTCGCGGCCAGCTACTTTGGTCGTTGCATTCCTGACGATCACGTGCATGACCGCACTTTTTCTCTCGGAACTTGTTGGTGTTCCGTCCTTTGGGGCTCGCTGGTCGCGCACGATGATTGCCGACTTTCGATTCAACTTGCACATTGCCGTCGTTTTCTGGCTTTGTTTCCGAGGGGGGAAATGGTTTAGCATCGAAACGATTATCCCGCTGCTTTGTTTGTGTGGTTCGCTCACATTGGACTCCATTTGGGACTCCATTTTTGGTCGATGGTTCCTCGCCGATCCATGGGTTTTGGTGTGGGGACAAGTTTATCGTTTGCTTTTGATTGCGTTGGTGTTTCGCATTTTTCGGCGCGCCTTTAGGATTTCGCTGGTACCGATCCAACGTTCGACAAAGTGTCCTGATCTCACGATGTCGACACTCTTGGTTACCATGGCTATCTTTGCATGCCTGATCCTCTTTGACATGCAGTTTAGGCAGCGCTTTGCCGGTCAGCTTTCCGCCAATTTCGTCTACGATCCCCCTTTTTTGGCATTCGTATCAGCGACGACGCGATCCACCCTTTGGATCGGGATTGCATTGCTACTGTCAAATGGAAAACGAACTAGCATCCAGATAGGTATGGTGATGCTCGCTGGTTGGTTTATCAGCCGATCTCTCGTCGTAATCTTCTTGGATGGGGTACTATATCCTGCAGTCGATAAGTTAGGGTTGATGTCCCTTGGCCGTGACTCGATGGAAGAGCTTGTCTTTTTGCAGTTTTTGCAGCTTGGGGTCGTTTGGGTGGTGGCACTGTTCTTTGTCTGGACCGGCTATCGTTTTTGTTTTAACAAACCCGAGCGTAACCTGCTGGACAATCAAGCGGTGAAGTTTGATGAGATCGAGTGATGATCAAGGCGAATAGCATGATTCGCTCGTTTTGCTAGCAACTTGCTGCTCGAATTTTGGATTCGACGGGACTATTGAAAACTGGTTTTGTTTAGTCTCGACATGGAAACGCCGATACCCTATCGATAGGGCGCCTTGCTCAACTCCACAGCGATCCAAAACGTCCTGTCAGCGGAATCGGTACTATGCGTATTGCAATGAAACTTTGGATTTTCTCAATTTTGGCTGGTTCTTTCGCTAGCAATGGCTATGCACAGAATCAAACGCGCGATGGGGCTCTCATGGGGGGAGTTGCTGGCGCGTTGCTCGGCGGCGTGATCGGGAAACAAAGCAATGACACCACTGAGGGAGCTCTCATTGGCGGAGCGGTTGGCGCCTTGGCAGGCGGAGCGATTGGCAATCAACGCCAGCAAGCGGAACGTCAACGCTACTACAACTCCCAACGGGTTTATCCGACGTACCATGAGCATCGGACCTATGTGCAAGTCCCACAGCAGCGGGTCGTAACACGTCGTCCTGTAACAACCTCCGAAGTCATCAACATGACTCGCAGTGGTGTCAGCGATGCGGTCATCGTGGCTCACATTCAATCCAATGGCGTGGCCATGCGTCCGGACGTCAACGACGTAATACTGATGAATCAAGAAGGGGTTAGCGACTACGTTGTCACAATGATGCAACAAAGCGGAACAGGTTACCGAGCGACGACGACCTACCAACAACCTACAACCGTGTATCGGACGTATCAACAGTCAACGCCGGTCGTCGTAGAAGAAGAATACTACGTTCAGCCACAGCCGGTCTATCAATCTCGTCCCGTCTATTACGTCGAACGACGTGGGTTTTAGGTCAAACGAGCTTGGTCGATGCTGTGATCTCTCCTGCTGAAATTCGGACCAAGGCGCAACGTCTATATCCTCAAGCGGTTGCTGCTTGGCTCAGCGGCGACGAAGCAGAGCAGTATCCGTGGCGAATTCCAGCTAATCTTAAGTTGTCCAATGTGCACTCCGAAAACGTCCGGGATGTGCAATCGCTCCGGCTTTCCGCCAAAGAGGCGATCGGGTACGGCTATTGCGTTGAATGGCAGTCACGCAAATCTCGCAAGCATGGCGAGAACGACTTCTTTCCAAACGCGATCACCTTTGACTCGCGGGATGACTTGCTCAAGTTGATCGGCAAACAGTCGGAGTTTAAAAGCCTTGAGCGCAAGGTCAACGAGATTCGCGCGAGATTGCCTGAACTGGAAGTCTGGTTGCATCAAGCTTGGCAAAGGCTAATCGATTTGGATTCAATCGACGACTTGATTTCTGTCGTTGAGTATCTCATGCGAAACTCGCGACCGGACTGCTTTGCTCGCGAACTACCGTTGGCTGTTCCGACGAAGCTTATCCAGAATCATCGACCGTTGCTGACGGAATGGCTCGATCGATTGTTGCCTGATGAGGCGATCGATTGCAGTTGCGATCCAAAGCACTTCGAACAACGCTATGGATTCCGCTATTTTCGAAAGCACATTCTGACTCGCATCCTCGACGTTCAATTGCAATCGGAGCTGCGACTGTTACCTTCCGAACTTTCGCTGCCGCCGCAGGAGATTGCAAGGTTGCCGATTGCAAATGTTCGCGCGATTATCGTCGAGAATCAGGTAACATTATTGACTTTGCCGCCCGTCGAGCGCGGCATTGCATTCTTTGGGATGGGAATGGGGATCACGCAGTTGTTTCATATCGATTGGCTGCGACGAACGCCGATTTTGTATTGGGGCGATCTGGATGTGCAAGGCTTCCAGATTCTCGCGATTTTGCGACGCCACTATCCGTCCGCAAGCAGCATGTTAATGGACATGCAAACGATTCGTGCGTTTGAGCATCTTGCCACGGATGGAACCGGCCACTTACCCGAAACACCATCTGAGTTAAGCGAATCGGAAGCAGAGGCTTTTTGGTATTTGCAGTCCAATAACTTGAGAATCGAACAAGAGCACATTCTACAAGTTAATGTCAACGCAAGCCTCGCAAGGCACTTCGATCCAACGTACGGTTAAGCTCGTACGGTTCAGCTCGCACGGTTCAGCTCGCACGGTTCAGCTCGCACGGTTAAGCTCGCACGGCTAAGCTCGCATCGCCTATAATGCTTGGATTGTCAGCCTGTCTTTTCTAGGTCTAGGAGTCGCGAGCGATGGTTTTCAAACTGCAAATAACGGTTGCCGTGCTGTTTCTGATGCACGGACTCCCCACGTTTTCTGATGAGGGTAAGAACGATGACAGCAAGCTACGAATTATTTGTTTCGGCGCGCACCCAGATGATGCTGAGTACAAGAGTGGCGGGGTAGCGGCCTTGTGGGCATCGCAGGGCCATCATGTGAAACTTGTGTCGGTCACCAATGGAGACATCGGTCATTGGGAAATGTCGGGAGGAGAATTAGCGATACGGAGAACGGCCGAATCCGCGCTCGTGGCGAAACGACTGGGAGTCACTTCGCAAGTCCTCGATATCCACGATGGCGAGTTGCTGCCGACGCTTGAGAATCGTCGCACGATCACGCGTCTGATACGAGATTGGAACGCGGACATTGTCATCGCTCATCGTCCGTGGGATTATCATCCGGATCATCGGTACGTTGGCGTATTGGTGCAGGACGCCGCGTACATGGTAGCCGTCCCATTTTTTTGTCCGGACGTACCCCCCTTGAAAAAGAACCCCGTGTTCTTGTACTCCAGCGATCAGTTTCGCAAGCCGAATCCTTTTCAAGCCGACATTGCAGTCGACATCGGGCCTGTGTTTGAGCAAAAAGTGGATGCGCTGATGGCATTGGAATCGCAAACATTCGAGGGTGGGGCGTTGGGCAGCGCCCAACAGACGGCGGCGAATCCACCCGCATCGCAACCCGATTTGCGTCGCAAGTGGTTGCGAGACCGTTGGGTTACACGGCATACAGCGGAGGCGAAGCGAAATCGGCAGGTTCTGGCTCGATGGTACGGAGCGGAGCGCGCTGAAAAGATTGAATTTGCTGAATCATTTGAAATCTGCGAGTACGGTCGACAGCCGGAGCCCGACGAGCTTCGCAAACTATTTCCGTTTCTACCAGCCGAGTAACCAAAGCGAGAGTCGTCGCCAGCGAACCGACTGATAGCCGAAGGGCGATAGCCCCGGTTCTCGACGAATGTCGAGCACTTGGAAAACCGAGGCTATCGCCCAACGGCTAATTGGTATGAAAAACAGTTGCGGATGTGCTTAGAATCGTTTTGCGAGTCGAGATAATCGTAGAGCTATAGAGCTATTACCCTTCAGGGTCATCCAATAGTTCTTGAAGGCGATTGCCTAGATTCGTTGCAAATCGTTCTGGCCACGTCGAATCGATCAACCCAATTTGGATCATGTCCATTAAATGAGTCTGATCTTTGCGGCGGAAACTATTGAGTTTCATCTCGACTAAAGCGGTGAGTTCGATAATGGACCTTCCTTCGATGTCGACGGCTTGGTCGATACGCGGTGTGGCAGTCGCGTACTCGTCGCGAACCTTACGTTCGGCTAACAGGACGTGAATTCCTTGACTTGGTTTTCCGTTAGGACCATCCAAGAATACGATCACATCCATAACGGAATCGCGAACGAATCCCGCGGACGCCAAGGCAATGGTAGCCAAGTCTAAATCCTGTTCACGCAACAGGATATCTACACCGCGTGTGTTTCGGACAGCGCCATCATCAATGGTCGCTACCCAAGCTGCAACGGCGTTACCACCGATGACCGCATATGGAACAGATGCATTGCGCAACGCAATGCATGTGCGGTCGAGTCGTTGCTTTACTAGCTCCACGGCACGATACATCCTTTCGAAAACGGAATTCGTCTCTTCGCGGACGAACATATTTGGATTCGTGGGTTCCATGAGCCGATTGTAACCTGCTACGCTAATGTGTGATTGCCAAGAAACGCTAGTCAATGGTCTTTATCCGTTCGTTCGGCAACGAGGCAGTACTCGCGACGATTGTGTGCAAGCTGTCTTGCTTCGACACGTTCGAAACCCCACGAGCGTACGCGTTCCAAATGTTGTGGAATTTCTTTGGCTTGTTCCCAAGAGGAAAGTTTGATCGTGAGAATGAGACCGCGAAATTTGGATGTCGGGTAGGTCACGATGGATTCCACGGTATCCAGCGTGTAGTTGGGCGCGACGTTGGCATCGCAGACCAAGTAGCGAAATGGGCGGAACAGTTTTCGTTTGACCTGAAGCGACTTGGATCGCCAGTGTACAAATCTTGGGTTGCCCGCGATGGACTCGTCCATTTCAGCGGGGTCAATGCCAGTCACTTGTGCTCCTAGATCGAGCAGTCGCTGGCAAGCTCCGCCAGGCGACGATCCGATTTCGACAATTCGATCGCCGGGTCGGATTGGGAGCTTGCTCCAGGGAATGGCTTCTGAGATTTTCAAGTACGCTCGGCTGATCATGTTTTCCGGGGCAGCAACCGCATACACTCCTCCGGGCCAGCCGTCTGCCTGTGTTTGGACTGGTTTGGCCGCGACCCACCAACGGTTCGGGTCGACGAGGATGACTTCCAAAAGTTTGGCACCCTCGGGGGCGATTGTGTTGACCGATTGGCTGCGAGGATCGTTTCGTTCGGAGAGTGCTTTTTGAAACTGATCTGCCACCATTTCTGCGAGAGTAGATCGACCGGGTTCAAAGCCGTGCCAACCGGGTGTTGCAACATCGCGTTGCCAGACGTGCAAGCAGTCCCAATCCGAACTCTGATACTCCACTAGAATTTGTTGGATAAGTTCGTCGGACTGATCTCCGTCGAAGTGGGCGAGCGCATGGCCACGAGATCGAATCAATGGTGACTCAGGTAGGGCTTTGGACCAGACCGGGGTGTTCAAGTCGGATTTTAAGGTTACGAAACCCTTCTGCGAATAGGAAAGTCGATAGGGCCCCTCGGGTTCGCAGAGCTGCGACTTGATGGTCGCTTCGGCTCCATGTTGGCAAGAAAAGTAGATGAAGGAACTGTGAAGAGGGTTGGACATGAATGGGCCGGCGGACAAACGATCAACTGCGGAGAACTGTGACTGCTAATGAGAATAATCAAAAAGCAAGTATGCGGAAGCCATTAAAAATGACGGCGTTCGCCGAGAAGTGAGAGAAAAGGAGCGATTCTGCGAGTTTGGCAGTGGACGATTCCGCAGTGTCTCGCCTATAAATTAGGAATATCTAAACTGTGTTCTGTAAAAACACAGTCTACTTTCCCCGTTGACCGCATGATTTTCAGAAATAACGTCACCAAACCCTTATGGCGAAAAACGAAGAAGCATTCGAAGTGGAAGGAACCGTGACGCAAGCCCTTGCGAATACAAGATTCCGCGTACAGTTGGAGACGGGTTCCGAAGTGCTAGCTCACGTTGCTGGAAAGATGCGTAAGAACTTCATTCGTATTGTTCCGGGTGACAAGGTGCGTGTTGAGCTCTCTCCCTACGATTTAACCAAGGGTCGCATCGTTTTCCGAGAACGATAATGCGTGGGGTATTTTGAATTCACCGGGTTAACCGGGTGGCATGCTCTGTCTTTTGCTTTCAGGCGAGCGGAAGCATGAGATATACCCGTAGCACAGGCTGCTAGCCTGTGAGTTTTAGACTATTGCAGGCTGGCAGCCTGTGCGACGTGGTAGTGTTGGTCTGCCGATCGCGTAATAATGTCACGGCACTCTGTGAGTGCCACCCCCCACAATCGGGTATCACACTGATTACCCCCAATCACGGCTCAATTGCGTTGCGACATTAATTGCAATCTGTGGCGATTCGCTCTTCAAACCCCTTCTGTGGTTCGAATCAAATAGGTTATAGTTACGTCAAATTCGAATGCAATAAGCTGATTTGTGCCAAGTTAGGCTAGACATCCGCGAATTGTTTTTCGCCACAAGTCTGTTAGATTCAAAAATATGGAGTGTTATTTATGAAATTGAGATGGTTACCGGCGGCTTTATGTTGCAGCACCTTCGCGATAGCGACCATGGATTCGCGATCTAATTGCTATGCCCAGGGCGCAAAGCCCAAGGTGGTAGTTGCCGAAACCGCTGTTGCCGAAGCCGTTCTCGACGAGACCGAGGACAGTTCGGTTGTCGTTGTAGCGATCGGTTCGCTTGAAAGTCTTGTACCGAACATTCAGCACATCGCCCGCACTGTGGGTGTAGGTGCTGCCGCTGGAACGATTTCGACCTTGGTCAACCAATACTCGACTGGACTCGACAAGAAGCGCCCCATTGGCGTGTTCCTAGATTTAGATGAATCCGGGCAGCCAGCACCCGTGGGTTGCTTGCCGGTTAGCGATTTGGCGGCCTTTTTCGATCAATTGAGTGTGTTTGGCGAGCCGAATGATTTGGGCGATGGGCTCTATGAATTTTCCGTTGGCGCTCCAATCTACGCTAGAAAAATGGGCGACTGGCTGTACATCGCTCAATCGGAAGACTCGCTGGCTGACATCTACGCAGGCAAAGCGAATACCCTCGCCAAAATGGTTCAAAAGTACGATGTTCGCATTCAAGTTAATCCGCAGAACATCCCGGATGACTTGGTCGATTTCATCATCGGTCAAATGCAAATGGGTCTGGATCAAGCCATGGCGGCCCAGCGTGAAAATATGGAACCTGACGAAGCAGCAGCAGCAAAGGCAAGTTCCGAGCAAATGATTGCCCAAATGCAAGAAGGCATCGAGGGGACTGAAAAAATGGTTCTCGGCCTCTCTATTAACAAGCAAGAAAAGAAAACGATTCTGGACTTCGGCTCGCAGTTTGTGGCCGATTCCAAGTACGCAAAGCAAATGGAGAAGGCCAAGGCTAGTAAGTCTGCATTCACCGGTATCCCCCAAGAAAGCTCGATGATGACGCTGCAGACGTTGCAGCTTGTTGAAGCGGAAGATATCGCACAACTTGAAAAGACTCTTGAAGCATCCCTCAAGGCGGCATTCAATGCGATTGACGAAAAGAGCAGGGATGCAGCTTCCGCAGCCGCAGCCAAGGATTTCATCGCCAGGGGGGTTGATATCCTCGTTGAGACGGCGAAACAAGGCAAATTGGATACTGCGGTTGATGTCGGCGTAGAAGGTGCCTTGAGTATCGTAGCAAGCATCGCTGTTGCAGATGGATCTAAAGTCGAATCCCTTGCGAGCGATATTGCAAAGGAAGCGGCCAAGGAAAATGGTCCCTTCCAGTTGAAAATCGGAACTGGCAAATATTCGGGTGTTAACCTGCACAAAGCGACAGTGACCTTGCCTCCGCAAGCCGATGAAGCTGTTCGCAGAGTATTCGGCAGTGCCGTAACCGTCGCGATCGGGACTTCGCCTAAAGCCGTTCACATCGCCGTTGGCAAGAATTGCGACGAAAGCCTCAAGAAAGCCATTGATCGAGTTGCTTCCACTCCATCGGGCCAAGCAGAGATGCTCAAGATGCGATTTGCGTTAGCGCAGCTTTTGAACTACATGCAATCGATCCAGTCCACGCCGGCAGCGGAAGCGATGCTCAACTCGGCCACTGCCTCTGTTGGAAATGATCGCATCATGATCGATAGCCAGTCTTCTGAGCGAGGTGCCGTCGTCCGATTGACATTGGAAGACGGTGTGATGAAAGCGATTGCTGCGGGAGTCAAGGCTGGAAACCCAGGTGGTGGCGGCTTCTAAGACTAAGGCTTTGCAGGACAACTCGTTGTCGTTTTTCGTAGGACAGGCTGCCATAGCTGGCAGCCTGTCATTAAAAACAGGCTGGCAGCCTGTTCTACGACTTTCCGTAACGACAGGGAGAGGAGTGTGCGTTACCAAGCTGAGCTTGGTAACGAGAGCTAAACGGTATCTAGAATGTCAAAATTAAAAAAAGGGGCGGACGATTGGGTCCGCCCTTTTGTCATTTACTGCCGATAAACAACTGTTATCTTGTTGGCATGAATACGTCAGTGATTTACAGCACCCATTTGCCGGACACAACCAAACCTCGGGCTAGTATTGAGGTGTTGTTTGCCAAAGCTTACCAGGCTCAATTGACTTGGAGTCAGGCGAAGATCGCGTCAAGAACAGCGATCTTAGCAAAACTTAGGTCCTTGCTTGTTGAGCATCGATTGGAGTTAGCGAGCGCAATCGAATCGCGGTGTCGACAGGACTACCGCGAAACAATTACGTCCGAGTTATTGCCATTGGCTGATACGGCAAAATGGCTCAATCAAAAAGCCAAGGGGATCCTGGCACCGAGATATTTAGACGGTGGATTTGGGCCGTTTTGGCTCGGTCGATTGCGTTCTAGCGTTCATCGCGTCCCTTTCGGTTTAGTCATGATTATAGGCACGTGGAATTACCCGCTGTTTCTACCCGGTGCACAGATCCTTCATGCGCTTGCGGCCGGCAATGCAGTTGTGTTCAAGCCTGCCCCCGGTTGCGACCGAGTGTCTCAATTGTTGGTCGATCTATTGTTGCGGGCTGGAGTACCTAGAGACTTGATCGTGCTTCTCGATAGTTCGATTGAGGCCGCCAAACACGCGATCGACGTTGGGGTTGATAAAGTCGTTATGACAGGTAGTAGCCGATCGGGCCGAAATCTGCTTCACCATCTAGCGGATAAACTGACTCCAGCGGTCATGGAATTGAGCGGTTGCGATGCTGTCTATATTCTGCCGGGTGCGGACATGCACCGGGTTTGTGATTTGCTGATCTTTGGGCTTCGACTCAATGGAGGCGCGACCTGTATGGCACCCCGTCGTATCTTTGTTCCGAAGCGATCAAGCGAAGTCTTTCATCGATTGCTTGCCCAGCGACTCGATGACCCAAGGCAAAAAAATTGGACAACTAAGATTTCTCCTCAAACATACCGAATTTTATGGGATGGTGTGGAAGAAGCGATCGGGAGAGGAGCTCGCATCTTTTCAGGTGATCCTCGTCGCCGTACACTTGCGCCCGCAAACGAACAATCCGAACCGGTTTCTTGCGGTCATTTAGTTTTAACGGATATGCGAACAGATATGCGACTGTGTTCGTCCGATATTTTCGCTCCCTTGGCTATGATTATTCCGGTTGAGGATTGGTCGGATGCGCTTCGGGCTGATTCGCAGTGCCCGTACGCGTTGACCGCTTCGGTCTTTGGCCCAATGGAAGATGCCTTGCGACTCGTGAAATTTATCTCAGCAGGTTTTGTGACAATCAATGATTTGATTGTTCCAACGGCCGATCCGAGGCTTCCGTTTGGCGGCCGGGGGGAAAGTGGGTACGGGGTCACACGCGGCAACGAAGGGCTTTTGGAGATGACAAGTCCCAAAGTCGTGTCGGCCCGTCTGGGTTCTTGGTTGCCGCATTCCAAGCTGCCCGATGCCTCGGACGAGGCGTTGCTAGACGGGCTGCTACAATTCAGCCATAACGGGCAATTTAAGGGGAAAATCAAAGGGCTGCTGCAAACAGTCCGCGCGGCAATTTCCCAGCGAAGGCGCACCGGCGGTTAGCGAATGGCATCCCGTCGGGAATCGCCATGACTCACGGCTGAGTTTAACAACCAAAACACAGGAATTGGATCGAGGGTTTTCATGATAGAACGTTCCACAAGAACATTGAGCGTCGGCGTCATCGGTGGAGGGCTGGCTGGTCTAGCTGCGGCATGTACGCTTGCAGCTCGCGGCCACAAAGTGACTTTGCTTGAAAAGAACGAATGGGTTGGAGGTAAGGCAGCCGTTCATCACGAAAACGGATTTCGTTTTGATATGGGGCCGACGATTTTAACGCTCCCGTCGGTCCTGCACAGAATCTTCCGAGAAGCCAATCGCAATCTGGAGGACTACATGCACCTTGTCGCATTGGATCCGCAGTGGAGATGTTTTTTCGAGGACGGCGGCGTGCTCGATCTCGTTACCGATATTGCCAAAATGCGATCCAATCTTGAGACGTTTTCGCCCAAGGCGAACATCGGTGAGGGCTACGAGCGCTTTATGCAGATCTCCAAGCGGCTACATGAGGTATCGAACAAGTTCTTCTTTTGGCGCAGCGTGGGTGGGATTTCGGACACGATGGAGGTGGGTGGCGCATTTTCCGCCACCGTATTAAAGGATGTGCTGAGTCTGAGAATGGGCACAACCGTCGCCGGTCTGGTTCGGTCGTGTGTGCCTGACCAGCGAGCCGCCCAAATGATCGATCACTTCACACAATATGTCGGCTCGTCGCCTGAAGCGTCACCGGCGGTCTTGTGCGGCATCGCGCACATGCAGACGCAGGAAGGTGTTTGGTATCCCATCGGTGGCACGCGGGCGGTTCCACAGGCGCTAGCAAAGTTGGCCGGTGAACTCGGGGTCGAGATCAGAACGCAAGCGGACGTGGCTAGCATCGATACGGATGGTAAATCGGTTCAAGGTGTTACGACCACGGACGGGCAACAATACAAGTTTGACGCAATTGTCTCGAATTGCGATGCAGTCCGCACACATCGCGAGCTTCTTAAAGGAACGCCCAGCGAGAAGCGATTTGAGAAGAGGCGCAAGTACGAGCCAGCCTGTTCCGGAGTCGTACTTTATCTTGGTCTCAAGGAACGTTATGAACATCTATTGCACCACAACTTCGTGTTCTCAAAGGATCCGCATGAGGAATTTGATTACATCTATCGCCAGGGTAAACCAGCACCCGACCCAACCGCTTACGTTTGTGCGCCTGCGTCCACCGAACCACAAGTTGCGCCGGAGGGGGGCGAGGCTCTCTATGTCCTTGTGCACACGCCCTATCTTCGACCCGATCATGACTGGTCGAAAATGTTTCCTGAATATCGCGAGGTCATTTTGGACAAGCTCGAGCGGACCGCAGGCATGAAAGGCATTCGCGATCGAATCGTGATGGAGAATTCGCTAACGCCGGAAGGGATTCACAAACGTTACCGAGTGTTGAACGGTGCGATCTATGGACTTGCCAGCCATGGTCGGTTCTTGGGCGCATTCAAACCGGCCAATCGATCACGTGATTTGAGCGGCCTCTATCTCGCTGGCGGTGCGGCTCATCCCGGACCCGGCATGCCGATGGTGATGATGAGCGGCTGGATTGCAGGCGATACACTGGACAACGATATTCAAAGCGGGAAGCTGGGCGGAATTCGAACTTAACTCAAAGGCTCTGTCGCAACATGCTTGGTGCGCTAAGCACAACGGTATGAGTCTTCGAGTGAAACAAACTGATGGCCCTGGTTCTCGACGAATGTCGAGCAATTGGAAACCGGGGCTATCGCCCAACGGCTAATTGGTAAGAAAAACATATGCGGATGTGGTCCTACTTGATAAAAGACCAGTGCTTGTAAAAAATGGCTCGCAAGGGTGTCATGAGGTATCGAATGCCCGTCAAGATTCCACTGAGCAGCATGGGCCAAGGCGACGGACGCAGAATGTCCACGAAAAGACAATACCGCATCGCATCCGATTCGTTGCACGATTGATGCTGTAGCGTATCGTCGAAAATGAAAAGCTTGTTGTCCTGCCAATAGTGGGTCTGATTGCCAACACGGATAAAGACGTCTTTGTTTTTGATGTCGTTGATGTTGTACAGAACTCGGAGCGTCACTCGTAGCGGCCCAAAATGCTCACCCGTCGATTGCTTCTTGTTGAATATGGAGACTCCAATCGTGCGGATGTACTTGAATGCCTGATGGTACTCGGGCATGTCCACCGAACCAGGTATGTTCTGCCCGTACCACTTAAAGAAGATCATGCCTCGTTTCTTTTCTTTCATCTTGGACTCAAGCATTCCAACAAGATTCCGGTCGGCGGCGGCATCGATCAGCGTTTGAATCTCCGAACGGTAGCCTTCGGGTAAGTCCTGCAGTTGATAGATACCGCGATTGCGATACGGCAAGCAAAACAGATCCATCAAAAGATTGAATGGCGACAGAAGCCAAGTAAAGACTCCGTTTCCGGCAAAATACCGCTCCAGAGTCCGAATCGTACGCTGGCTGTTCCTCAGCACATCGATCAAGCCAAAGACAACGTAAACGCCAAAAAGAAGCGGGAAAAAATACAGGGCGACAACCAAAGTCACGGTGCGTTTTAGCGGTTTCTTCAGATGCTTTAAGGCGTTTTGTCCAAAACGTGAACGATCCGAATGAACAGCGGCAGGACTTGCGAGGGTATTCATATGGCACCTTGAGAGTTGGGCGTTCTTGGCGTTCGCGTCTTGGAAGGTCGAGAATTCGACAGCCATTGCTTGCAATGCATAATCCTCGACAATGGTGGAGAGACTAAAGAGAGACCGACCCCCAAGTCAATGTGAGTTTGCTAACTAGGAACCGTGAACATGAGCCAATGCCGAAAAGTTTTGATGCTTTCCCTCGGTCTATTCCTATGTGGACTGACTCGTAGCTTAACAGCGGAAGATGCCATTGACCGGTTAAAAATGGATCGGCTTCGCAAACAACATGATGCCATCACCGAACTCAAGGAACATCGCGGCCAACGAACCGTCGATCGACCCTATCAAGATTATCGAGCCAATCTACACGTCCATTCTGCGTTCTCGCACGATAGTCGCGGTCGGATTGAGCAGATTGTTGCGGCTGCCAAGGCCGCTGGCACCAAGGTTCTCATGTTTACCGAGCATCCTGCACCTCACTATGATTTTTTTGTGGATGGTCATCAAGGGATGCGAGATGGTGTCCTCCTGGTGCCAGGCGCAGAAATGAAAGGCTTTTTGGTTTACCCGAAACAGAATGTCCAAGCGTTCGATGGTGCAGACAAACAAGAATTCTCGAATATCGTTCGAGGCCGAGGAGGATTGACGTTTGTATCCCATCTAGAAGAACGCATGGACTGGGAAGTGCATGGAGTGACTGGCTGTGAAATCTATAACACCCACGCAGACTTCAAAGGGGAATCTCGCATGCTCGCATCGCTCAAGAATCCGCTTTGGTTGATTCAGGCCAAAAAAATGTTTGATGCTTATCCACAAGAAGCCTTGTCCTCACTCTTGGATTACCCAGCCGACTATTTAAAACGCTGGGACGAATTGTGTTTGATCCATCCGCACACGGGAGTCTCTGCCAACGACGCGCATCAAAACGTTGGCTTGGTTATTCGCTTGATCGAGGGTGGCAAAGTCCAGATCGAGGACCCTTTGGGTGAGAAATTGCTCGAACTCGATAAGGCCGTCTTCTCCGTGATTCAGAAAATCCCTGAGGATGCCGAGATAGGAACGGAGTTGTTTCGTATGCAACTCGATTCTTATGAAAATAGTTTGAGGCACGTTGGAACGCATCTTTTGATGAAAGATCTGAGTTCAGAATCGGTTTGGGACGCACTGAATGCTGGCCGTGCATTCGTTGCATTCGATTGGATGGCGGATTCGACAGGCTTTGATTGGGTCGCTCTCGATAACGGTCAGCGAATCGAAATGGGGAGCGAGTGCAGTTGGAAGCAAGATATGCTCGTTCGAGGTTCGGCACCGCATTCTGTACGCTGGAAAGTTCTTCGCAATGGCAAGCAGGTCTACGAATCCAAGGCGGAGCAAATCAGCTATCGTGTCGCGGAGCCCGGCATCTATCGAGCGGAAGCTTGGCTCGATCTTGCGGGTACCGAACAAGTGTGGGTGTTGTCCAACCCAATTTACCTGCGCGAGTGAATGGGCGGCAGAAACGACTTGACGCAGTCCCCGCAAATTTGCTATTCGCTTGGAGTGCCTGATCATCGAGTCGTTGTTCGTGTTTTCGTGGAGAGTTCTGAATGCCTGCAATCAATCTCAATGCCTTCGCCGTAGTCATAGCCTTGGTGTTTGGCAACGCCGTCGCCATCGCGCAGTCTCCAACACCCGCAAAACGTCCCTCGGAAAAGATCGAGCCAGCGTCTTCGAAGGCGGCCGAACAACCAACACCGGCCCTTCGCAAAGTAGAACGCAAGGAACTTACCGCCACTCCGTCTTCAAATGGTGGGGAGGAATATGTTTTGAAGTACAAATTCGAGCCCGGACTTATCATCCGAAGCGAAGTCATTCACTTGGCAAAGACCGATACGAAGATCGACACGACCGGACAAAATTCGAATTCTAGAACCGTTTCCCAGAAATCTTGGAAAGTAATCGAGAACACTAATGGCGAAATGACTTTCGAATACCGCATCGACGAAATCGACATGTCTCAACGCATCGGAGCCGAAAACGAAATCAGATACAGTTCCAAAACCAAAGACGAACCCGCTCGCCAATTTCAAACTGCCGCAGAGTCGGTCGGCAAGCTGATCTCAACGGTAACGATCGATGAGCAAGGGATGATCATAGCCCGGAGCGATGACACCAATCCGCCCAACCTCGGCATGGGTGACATCACGTTGCCGGTTCCTGCAACGCCGGTTAACATCGGCGCAACCTGGGAAATCCCTCGCGAGCTTCGAATTTACCGTGACGACCGCACGCTCAAGACAGTCCGATTCCGGGAACTATTTCGGCTTGATAAAGTGAGCGCTGGTGTTGCGACGATCACGGTTCGCAGCGAAATGCTGACATCGATTTCGGAACCCAAAGAGGAAGCTCAAGTGCTTCAACAATTGAGCAATGGTGTGATCCGGTTCGATATCGACGCCGGTCGCATGATCTCGAAAGAGTTGGCATGGGACAAGACGGTTGTCGGGTTTTCAGGCGATGGTAGCGTAATGGATTACTCAGCCAGACTCGATGAGCAAGTCGTCAACGCCGAAATGGTGAACACCACCAGCAAAACAGCAACCAAAGCGAACTCGACCGAGGCTCGGTAATGCCTCCGCCCGGCCACTCGGAACCTTCTTATCTTATTCCGTTTTCAGCCACTGGACTGCATCCGCGATAACGTATCCATCGGTTCCTTTGCATGCAATGGTCACGCGGGCCGGACGCCCAGCCTCAAACCGGAACTTACCGACCGATAGGAAAAGACCGTCGATCGGTGGCTCTGTTTTTTGTGTGATCAAAACGCTCGTGGTACCATCCACGTGCTCTATTGAGATCGGAACATTCGTCGCTCGATTCGCGTGTTGCGAGTAGGCAACTCGTACGTCATACATACCGGAAACCGCCAGTGCTGTTTCAAACACGGCCTTGTGAATGCCGGCCTTTTCGTTGCCATTGTGACGATAGCCAGCACCCACATAAGGTCGACTGGCTGAACTGAACGTCCAATCTCCAGTCCATTGTGCTTGACTGTCATCGACGACCGTGCCGGCAAGTTGCTTGATGTCGATGCTGGATTCCCCTTTTGCCATTGGCTCCGCTTTGGATTCTAGAACTTGTCCGTCTTGAAGTAAGCGTTCTCGCAGCATTGGGTAGGGGACTTCCTGAACGCTGCATTGCTTGTCGATGGCCATGGCGGCAACGGTTGAGGCGGACTGTCCGAGGATCATGAAGACTGGCTCCATACGGATGGAGCCAAACGCGATATGCGAACTTGAGACGCACACCGGGACCAGGAGGTTTTCGCATTGGTCCTGACGAGGCAATATCGAACCGAGCGAGATTTTGTACGGGCCATTCGTCGAAACGCCAATGTCACCTTCGTTTTGGACATACCCTTCGGCTGTTACATATCGCCGAACGTTATGCGAATCGATCGTGTACGAACCCATACCGATCGATTCAGGCGTAGGTCGATTCTTGACCAATTCGTTCTCAGTCATCACGAATTTGCCGATCATGCGACGGGCTTCGCGAATGTACATTTGATGAGGCCAATGCCCGTTGTCACGAAATTCGTCGGCTGCGAGTCCCCAATCAGCCATCGCCGTGCGAACGTCTTCGGGCACTCGCAAATCATTTGCGAGAAAGTACATCAAGCCCTGCTGATAACGTCGATGTTCCAATGCAATTGCGTGTCGTTGCTCGTAACTCCCCTCCGGATAGTCGTAGTTCATTCCGATGTTGTCGGTGCTGAAGGGGCCATGATTATTGGTGTCGGTCTTGCGGTTGGGGATGGGGTCGAATTTTTCAAATGTTTCTCGCCAGCCAGCGTTCAAGACTCGCAATAACAGCTCGTATTGATTTGCGTCGTAACCCTCCGGTTTGGCGAACGCGATACGGTTAGGTGGATGGTCGGTCAAACACATGCGGTAACAATAGGCTTGGATGCGGCGATCACCTTCGCCCCGCACGCCAGGTGGATCAGAACCAATGCGGGGAAGTAGGCCGCTCGTGGGATCGTCCGCGATTCGGAATGGGCTGATGGGTTTTTTCACGGCTCCGAAATGGTGACGGTGATGCAAGACGCCTACTTGATTGCCATTCCATTTCTCGCCGTAGACTTGGTTGGATTCGCGGCCTATCGAGTACGCCACTCCGGCAGCGGCCATGAGATCTCCCTCGTAGGTCGCATCAATGAACATGCGACCTTCGAACAGAGAACCGTTGAGAGTCCGTATGGATTGGATGCGACCGTTCTGCTTGGTCACTCCCGACGCTCGGTCGAGCCAGTGCTCGCGATGAACCTCGAGTTTGTAGTCTTTCACGTAAGATTCAAAAACGTCTTCTGCCACATGAGGTTCAAAGATCCACATGGTTCGTTGCTCACCGTCGATGGCTGCTGTACCTTGACCTTTGTTGCCGTATTCGTCTTTCCTTTGCCATTTCCAAGTGTCCGCATTTTGGTAGCGCGTCCAAATACGATGATAGAAATCGCGTGATAGGCCGCCGATAACAGATTTGTTGCCTGTGTCCGTAAAACCCAAGCCCCCACTCGATAGACCACCCAAGTGTCTGTCTGGGCATACGATGACAACAGACTTGCCCATCCGTTTGGCTTGAACGGCAGCGACAACGGCGGCGGAGGTTCCGCCGTAGATCACGACCTCGTACTGTGCGGCCAAACAAGGTCGGCACAGGAACGCAAACATGAAGTTCATCGCGATGGAAGTTGTTCGACGGAACATGAAGCAGTCCTATCGGATAATCAAGAGTTCGTTGTCAGTACGCAGCAACACAATGTCCTTGCTCGCAGCGATGGACGATCGAATCGTATGCATCGTTTCGATCGTCCCGATTACTTCAAAAGATCGGCTCGCCGCCAGTACGGTTACGTTTCCATCATGGGAAGCGTTGATGAGTTGCTTGCCGATGATCACAGGCGAGCCGGAGAAGTCGCCGCCGATGCGTTTGTTCCACAGAATCTCGCCTGTTGCTAGCTCGACGCAGGAGACGATTCCACTATCGCTCCACAAGAACAACAACCCATCGATCGAAACAGGAGTCGGTACATACGGAGCGGATCGGGTGACGCGAAACAGTTCTTTCTTTTGGTCGATGTCCCATGCGACGAGCATGTTGTCTTTGCCGCCGCCGGACCCATGTGTTCCGATCAGAACGTTTCCAAGCAAAACTGATGACGAACAAACGCGTTGTTTGAAACAATCGTGCGACCAAAGCAATTTGCCATTCGCCGCGTCCATCGCGAACATTCCTTGTCCAGTCGTGCTACAGATAAGTTCCGTGCGATTCCCGATCTTACGTACGCATGGAACACCATAGCAGACGCGGGTTGTCGGCATATCGACTTCCCACATTGTCTTTCCTGTGCTGCAATCCAACGCAAGCATCTTATCTTGTCCAGGTTCAACGCCCGGGGGTAACTCTTGAGCATCTTGACTGTTGAGCAGTATCAGCTTGCCATCGACGATGATGGGCGAAGTTCCAAATCCGTGTTGCGATACGTACCGACCCAGCGACCTGGACCATTGCTCGTCACCGGTATGCGAGAACGCCTTGACAACGACGTTCTCTGGATCGGCCCAAGCGACATAGACCGACTTGTCGTCAACACACGGGGTGGATGATGCGTACGAACTATACTTGTGCAACGAGTACGTGGTGGATGGAAAGCTCTTGGTCCACGCGATCTGGTTCTTGGCAAGGTCGATTGCGATCACGTTTCTGGTCGCGTCTTTTGGATCGGCAGACAAGAGAAATGCTTTTCCTTGGGACATAACCGGCGATCCATTTCCGCTGCCAGGCAATGCGATGCGTTGAACTTGCGATTGTGTCCAAGGGATCTGAACGTTGCATTCCTGTAGGACACCCTGGCCATTGGGACCGCGAAAACGCTCCCAGCCCGTGGAGGGAAGTGTCTCGGCAGCACAACTCGAAACTTCGAATGCGAAACCGATAAAGAAACCCAATTGAGTTGCGAAGGCGAGGCGGAAAAGAGTCGATTTTTTCACGATAAAACTCAGTAAGATTTTGTTGGAAGATCAGTGGCGGAAGGTCCGAATCTGTTCGATGACCGTCAGAGCATTGTACCAACGATTCACTTACTCGTTGCGAATAAAGCAGGTCCGTATTGGCTGATGCGAGCGGCAGACTGAAAACTACCAATCATAATCCGATACAGGCTGCCAGAGTGATTTTATTCGCTGTCGACTATTTCCACTCCTTCGATGATAAACTGTCGAAGGTTCTTAACCAATCGACTCTGAAATCGATATGGATTCCAAACCATAATCACAGTCCGTTTGGGCTTCACACCGTCAAGGGAACGATACTGCGAACGCATCATGCCGCCCGCGCCGCCCCGGGGGCGAGCCATGGCAGGAATGAACGAGATCCCATGCCCGATCGCTACTAATGCTTGGACGGTGGTCAATTGGGCCGCCCTCTCCAGTGCGATCGGCTGAACAGATCGCTGCTTGCAAAACGCTTCCACTTGCGCGGAGAGGCAATGCGATTGATCCAATAGCAACATGGGATAGGATTCGATATCGCGGATTCGAACCACCTTTTTCGTTGCGAGTTCGTGGTTTCGGCCGTGCATCAAGAACAATTCTTCCTCAAACAGTTTGTGAACCTCAAGAAAATGACGGTCGATGGGCATCGCCATGATCGCAACATCCAACTCGCCGTGACGGATTCGCTCAAGGAGTCGCGTTGTGACTTCTTCAAAGATGTGGATTTCAACATTTGGCAGACTCTTTGAGAATCGCGAGACCATTTGCGGCAACCAATAGGGCGCGATGGTAGGAATCGCACCCACTCGGACTTGACCCTTCGTTTCATCGTCCGTTACTTCCGCAACCGCTTGATCGACCAACCCAAGAATCTGAATACAACGCTGCTGAAAGGACTTGCCCATCTCGGTTAATACCAAAGGACGCGAATCACGTTCGAAGAGTGGTTGGCCAAGCTCCTCCTCCAGTTTGGCAACCGAACGGCTCAATGCTGGCTGAGACACGCCCAACTCATTCGCAGCCTGAGTGAAACCCGCTTGCCGAGCAACCGATAGAAAATAGCGAAACTGATTCAACTCCACCCCTCACCCCCCGGCCCCCTCTCCCCGAAGCGGGGCGAGGGGGAGAAAACAAACTGGGAACGTTTCTCAAATCATGCACTAATTGCATAGTAGCTATACTATAAATGCATTGGAGTAATTCCGTAAAGTCGGCGATACTCAAAAACCCACGTTTTCAATCCACGTTGAGCGGATGGAAACGAAACCTCAAACCCAGGAGAGATCATGATTAAGAAAAAGCAACCGATTCGCACGGCCACGTGTTTTGCGTGGTTAGGCCTCGCCGCGTCCGCGCTTGGCCAGGCCCAAGATGCAACGAGTACTGCTAAATGTCCAGTGATGGGTACCATTGCCGATCCGACCGGTCGACACACAGCAGCAGGCCATACGTCGAATCGAGACTGGTGGCCCAATCAATTGAACCTTCAGATCCTGCATCAGAATTCTGCCAAAAGCAATCCTATGGGAGAAGATTTTGACTATGCCAAGGAATTTAAGAGTCTCGACCTGAATGCTCTGAGGGGTGACATCAAGGCATTGCTGACGACATCACAAGATTGGTGGCCGGCAGACTACGGCAATTATGGTCCACTCTTTATTCGGATGGCTTGGCACAGCGCCGGGACATACCGAGTCTCCGACGGGCGCGGAGGGGCTGGCTACGGCACGCAGCGTTTTGCTCCGCTCAACAGTTGGCCCGACAATGCCAACTTGGATAAAGCCCGACGATTGCTTTGGCCGATCAAACAAAAGTACGGTCGCAAGATTTCATGGGCCGACCTCATGGTGCTTGCGGGCAATGTTTCTCTCGAATCAATGGGATTCAAGACGTTTGGGTTCGCAGGTGGACGAGCCGACGTTTGGGAACCACAGGAAGATATCTATTGGGGACCAGAAGGGGAGTGGCTGGGGGACAAGCGTTACAGCGGTGATCGCAAACTCGAAACTCCTTTGGCTGCTGTTCAAATGGGCTTGATCTATGTCAACCCGGAAGGCCCGAATGGCAAGCCTGATCCCATCGCGGCGGCCAAAGACATCCGCGAGACATTCGCGAGAATGGCGATGAATGACGAAGAGACCGTGGCATTGATCGCCGGCGGACACACCTTCGGGAAAGCGCATGGTGCGGCTACTCCCGATGGAAATGTCGGCCCTGCACCCGAAGGAGCAGGTCTCCAAGAACAGGGGCTCGGTTGGAAGAATGCGTTTGGTAAGGGAAATGCTGGAGATACGATCACCAGTGGTTTGGAAGGGGCTTGGACTTCCACTCCAACGAAGTGGTCGAACGGTTACTTCGACAACTTGTTTGGATACGAGTGGGAACTGACAAAGAGTCCGGCCGGTGCGCAGCAGTGGACTCCCAAGGATAAGAAAGCGATAGCGAACGTACCGGATGCGCACGACTCCGCGAAGTCTCACACTCCAATCATGTTCACTACCGACATCGCACTCAAGATGGACCCGATCTATGAAAAGATCTCCAAGCGGTTTCACGAGAATCCTAAGGAGTTCGAGGTTGCCTTTGCCAAGGCGTGGTACAAGCTGACACATCGCGATATGGGACCCGTCTCGCGATGCCTTGGCCCCTTGGTTGCCAAGCCACAGCTATGGCAAGACCCTGTACCAGCGGTGGATCATACGTTGGTGAATGAACAGGATATCGCCGGACTCAAAAGCAAGATTTTGGCATCCGGGCTATCCATTTCGCAATTGGTGGAGACCGCCTGGGCGTCAGCCTCGACATTTCGTGGCTCTGACAAACGAGGTGGCGCGAATGGAGCTCGCATTCGCTTGGCTCCGCAAAAAGATTGGGCGGTTAACGAGCCAGAACAACTCGCCAAAGTGTTGCAAAAGCTAGAGCAAATCCAAAAGGCCTTCAATCAAACGGCCTCGAACGGAAAAAAAGTCTCACTAGCCGATCTGATCGTCCTTGGTGGATGCGCCGCGATTGAAAAAGCTGCCAAGAACGCCGGGCAGGATGTGAAGGTCCCGTTTGTGCCGGGCCGGACCGATGCGTCGCAGGAGATGACCGATGTTGAGTCCTTTGCCGTTCTGGAACCGAAGTCGGATGGATTTCGAAACTTCTTCGATACCAAAATCGACCGGCCCGCAGAAGAGTTGTTGGTAGATCGAGCTCAATTGCTGACCCTAACTGCGCCCGAGATGACAGTCCTCGTCGGTGGGATGAGAGTCTTGAACACCAATGCTGGATTCCCACAGCTTGGTGTCTTAACGAAGCGTCCGGAGTCGTTAACCAATGACTTCTTTGTCAACCTGCTGGACATGAATACCGACTGGAAGAAGTCTTCCGTTTGTGAGCACTTCTTGGAAGGCCGAGATCGCAAGACCGGTCAAATCAAATGGACGGGCTCTTCGGTCGATCTTGTGTTTGGATCCAACTCGCAACTCCGATCCATCGCGGAAATCTACGCTGGTGCCGACTCCAAGGCGAAGTTTGTACAAGACTTCGTTTCGGCTTGGAACAAAGTCATGAACCTGGATCGTTTCGACCTGGATTCAGTTCGGCGAAATGGCGTTAGATCGGTCGTGCTCGGACAGAGGTAGCCATGTGCAAAACCCCTCACCCCCAGCCCCTCTCCCCTGAGTACAGGGGCGAGGGGAGCAAGAAGCGGG
>JAIPFP010000076.1 GCA_021736575.1 Pirellula sp.
GACGGAGTGCGTGAACTCGCACCGGTTTGGGTAACCGGTGCAGATTGACGAACCCCGTTTCGATCACTCTGACGCCAAAGGCATTAACCTGACTTGTCATCGCAGCGGCAAGAAGCCACAAGTGGCTGTTACTTGTTAATTAGTGGGGGCTGTGATTAATCTGGCTTTTCTTCAGCTACTCCGATAGACTAATTCCATGGCCACAACAACCTATCTCGATCGATTTCTTGAACCAATGACAGATGCATTGACACCCGAGGTCGCACGCGTCATTGCCGACCTTCGTGTCGATCCAGAAACAGAAGCCGAGGTGCAACGACTTCGCGAGAGAGCGAACGAAGGTACACTGACGAGCGAGGAGGAAGCTGCGTATAGGGACTTTGTCGAAGCGGCCGATGTGATATCCATAATCCAATCGAAGGCTCGACGTTTTTTGGCTCGTCATAGTTCCTGACATGGATGCGACGACCAAAAACTTGGTTAGGCAAAGAGCGGGTGATTGTTGCGAGTATTGTCATCTTCCTCAGGACGCCACTCCGTTCATTACGTTTCATATCGAACATGTGATCGCCAAACAGCACACGCCGGACGATGATAACCTGGACGACCTGAAACGACTGGCTCTTGCATGTGACCGTTGCAACCTCTTCAAAGGCCCGAACCTTTCGAGCATTGACCCTAACTCCGGGGAAATCGTCAACCTCTTCAATCCCCGAACAGACAATTGGAACGACCATTTTGCAACTCGTGACGCAAAGATTGTTGGGCTAACTCCCATGGGCCGCGCGACTGCACGGCTACTCAATATGAACGATAGTCGTCGGGTCGACCTCCGCGAACAGTGGCTCGACGAAGGTGGCCAGATTTAGGCCCGCCTCGGGCGAAGTTTAATCAACGACAGTAGAGGTAGCCGAGTTTCGAGGCGGAGCTTCGAAGTATCGATTTTGGAGCCAACGAAGCGAGTCTCCCTATCCCTCTCCGGTCTTGACACGCCGGTGCTTCGGTGTTTACTCGGCTCCCAGCCAAACATTCGCCTCCATGTAGCTCGCCTGCCCATTCAACTAGCCAGATGGAGTACATTAAGAGTGTGTTTACCGGCGCCGGAGATTGACGTGTATTTTGCGCAAGAGAAAAGCTAATGAGCATTGAATCACATATGAAGCGTCTCAACGCGACTCCGCTGCAGAGACGAATAGCCCCATCTGACTCGCGATTGCAACAGCTTGAAACATCAATAGGCGGCGCTCTTCCGAGTAGCTATCGGCAGTTTCTCGCGAGATTCGGGAAATACAGTGTCAATGCTGGAATTGACTGCAAAACGCTTCCGGGAGCGTACATCGCATTCTTCTACGGTTTCCCGGACGACGACGATGCCGAACAAAATCCCGACTGCGAATTCAATGAACTCGAGCTTGCGCCGACTGCGATCACTATTGGAAGCGATGATTTCGGTAATCCAATCCTATTGTTTCTTGATGACGGACTGCATGGACGTATTTACGTTTATGAGCACGATGGCGGGGCTGACTTCAGGGACGATCCAAACTGGCAGCGATCAGGCTTATCGTGGGCCGACCTGCAACAGTACGATGAATCAGATTTGAAGCCTCAAGAATTTGCAAACTTACATTTTGCGGCCCCTGACTTCCTATCCTTTCTCGAATCCTTAGGTCCAACTAGCCCCCAACTCGCACCGGTTTGACACGCTGGAGCTTCGGAGTTTACTTGGCAACCTGCCAAACATTTACAAGCATGTAGCGCGCCTGCCCATTCAACCAGCCAGATAGGGTACAGTAAGAATGAGTTTACCGGCGCTGCGTCAGAGAATTGCTGGTTCTGCCCTCCAATAATGACAATCGAAATCGGACGCCAAACTTGATTGAGAATTCGGTTGTAGCTCCGGAAAATCGCAAAGCACTTGAGCGCACTGCTTTTGTTTGCACGGTTGCATCTGCAACTTCGCTCGCAATTATCATCGCAATGACGTGGACTACAGCTCTTCGAATTAACGCAGTTCCAAGTTTCGCAGCATGGCAACGTTATCAAGATACGGGCAATGGGCCATGGAATCACAACGGCGAAATGACTGTGTACGTCGATTATGTGTTCTTAGCTTCGGCAATGACATTGGTATCTGGACTCACAATGGCTGTTCTTGCTCGTGCTGTCGGTCGTCGCTTGCTGGGTGGAATTGCGATTGCTGCCGCCGGCGTGACAATGTGGTACCATTTCCTATTGATCGATTAATATCCTGACGCGAATCTGATAACCGCGTTTGATAAGATCGGACAGAACAAAATCGGCACAGGGGCCGAATTTCGCAAGCACCCTGCCAAACCATCCAGAATGCGGGGACGCACTAGGCCGTTCCTCTTTCGGAAGCAAGCTTGGGACAGGGACGCAACCAACTCGCACCGGTTTGACACGCCGGAGCGTCGGAGCTTCTCTACCAGGTAGTTCGGCTTCCCATTCAACCAGCCAGATGGGGTACATTTAGAATGTGTCTAACGGCGCCGCGTTCGAGAATTACTAGTCCCTTGTAAGAGATGGAGCCCTATGAGCAAGCCTGCGATTTTCACGCATATCCTGGCTGGAGACCTTGAAGCGGTTTGCAATCTACTTAATTGCGATCCTGGCCGCTTGCTCCCTTTGACATTCCCGGCTTGGCGTTTTACCCTGGAGGCAATGCTAACCGTTTTTCCTACCTTGGCCAGACTGTTCTGGAGACATATCGCGGTGGTTGCACTCCTTGCCGCCACCCTCGTGAATAGTTCGTTTGCCGATGAGGCAGAGGAACTCTATTTGAAAAGCGTCAAGCCGATGCTTGCCGAGAAATGTTTCGCTTGTCATGGGGTCCTTAAGTCGAAGGCCGGGTTGCGGCTCGATACTGTCGCCTCCATGGTGGCGGGCGGTGATTCGGGGCCAGCCATTGTTCCAGGCAAGCCCCACGAAAGCTTGATTCTTAAAGCGGTCGCCGGTAGTGAAGAACTCTCGATGCCACCGGAAGGGGAAGGGGCAAAACTAAAGCCAGAGGAAATGGCGATGCTTAGGCAGTGGATCGACCAAGGCGCGCCTTCGCCCACGAACGAATCGCCCCAAGAGAATCCTCGTGAATTCTGGTCGTATCGGCCTGTGGCACGTCCGATGGTTCCTAACCTAAGCGATGTGCCAGCCTACTTTCCATTGCGAAGTCCCATCGATTACTTCGTGGCAGCCGAACATCAACGTAGGAACCTTTTGCCTGCTCCGGCGACCAGTCCTGAAACGTGGCTGCGAAGGGTCCATCTGGATCTTACGGGGCTTCCACCCACAGCCGCCGAATGCGCAGCGTTTTTGGACGACTCCAGCGAGGCTGCCTATGAGCGAGTTGTTGATGACTTGTTAAGCCGTCCTACCTATGGGCAACGCTGGGGCCGCCATTGGATGGACGTTTGGCGGTATAGCGATTGGTACGGTAGTCGTGGCATTAACGAGGTCCGTTACGGGATGCGGCATATCTGGCATTGGCGAAATTGGATTGTCGACAGCCTCAATCGCGACGATGGCTATGATCGCATGATTTCTATGATGCTCGCGGGGGATGAACTCTTGCCTGACGACGAAGGGGCGCTCGCCGCGACCGGCTACTTGGGCCGCAATTGGTACAAGTTCGATCGCAACGTTTGGATGTTCGACGCCGTCGAGAAAACGGCCGAAGCGCTCACGGCCACGACGTTGCGATGCGCTCGCTGCCACGACCACAAGTACGATCCGATCTCCCAGGAGGAGTACTACCGTTTCCGTGCCATCTTCGAGCCCCATCAGGTCCGCACCGAACGGCTCTCGCTCGACGCACCGATGGAAAAGGACGCCACGCTCGGACAAGTCCTGGCTGCCGGAATTCCCCGAGTCTTCGATCAAGCAGAGGACTCACCGACATATTTGTTTGTGCGAGGCGACGACCGCTCGCCCGATAAAAGCAAGGCTTTGTCGCCCGGCACGCCCGCTGCGTTCGGCGTCGAGTTGAACGTCTCGCCGGTTTCGCTGCCAGCGCCTGCGTGGTATCCGGCATTGCGACCAAAGCTGCGCGCGGAGCATCTCGCTCAGGCGAATAAGAAGGTCGATGTAGCTCGCCTGAACCTTGCCGCAGCACAACAAATGGCAGAACAAGCGACGGCTGCGGTCTCGCAACCACCGGCGAACGCTGGCGACCAGCAACCCTGGCTGGCCGATAACTTCGACAAGCTCGACTCCGACAAGTGGAAGGTCACCGGCATGTGGGCAGCAGCCGACAGCAAATTGATAGGCAAAGCCGGCGCGTCGCTCGAAAGCAAAACGCTCCACCCGATGAATTTCCGTTTAAGGATGAAGTATCGTACGTTTGCGATCGGGCCATTTCGATCGATCGGCTTCAGCTACGATCAGGCGGTGAAAGGAGACTCGCACGAAATCTACACCAGTGTCAACGAGAAACAGCCAAGTGTGCAGGCGTTTCATCGTGTTGCCGGGAAGGATCACTATCCGGCAGAAGGGGTTCACCCGCTGCCGCTCAAGATCGGCGAGCCGATCACATTGGAGGTCGAGGTGCGCGGAGTCTTGGTCTCGGTGAGCGTCGATGGCGAGAAGCGATTCGATTACCTGCTCCCGGTAGCACGACGCGCGGGGAATCTGGTCATCTGGATTTACGATGGCGAGGGGGAGCTCGACGAAATCGAGATCACTCCGCTGGCTGTGTCTTCCGAATCCCTGACCCTCGCGGCCATCGATGCATTGTTTGAATCGCAAAAAGCAAAACTCGCGACCGAAGCGGCCGTTGCCGAACTGGCGGCGCTGGAAGCGCGCTTGAACGCCGATGCCGCGCGATATGGCGGCCAAGGGGAAGCCGAATGGAAGCCGCTGACGCAACACGCAGCGAAAGCGACTAAGCTAGCGGCGGGACTTTCTTCGAACGAATCGGTATTGCATTGGGAGCATCACGTGGCGGCTTTGCAAAAGGCCGCCGAAGCGTTGCCGGTTGAAAACAAATCGCGCGGTTACGCGATTCCCATGGCTGAAAAACAACTTGCACAAGCGAAAGAGAAACTCGCCGAGGCTAAGGCCACAGCCGAGATCGTCAGCGACGAATATCCGCCAGTGGGGGAGCGTTTTCACAACCAAAGCACTGGGCGGCGGACGGCGTTGGCGAAGTGGCTGACCGATCCGAAAAATCCGCGCACCTCTCGCGTGGCCGTGAACCATTTGTGGCTACGGCATTTTGGCGAGGGCTTCGTGAGCACGCCAAACAATTTCGGTCTCAACGGGCAAAGGCCAGTAATGCCCGAGCTGTTCGAGTGGCTCGCGGCCGAGCTCATCGCCCACCAGTGGCATATGAAGCCGATCCACCGACAAATTGTTCTTTCGACCACGTATCGACAGAGTTCGGCGGAATCGACGGAACAAGCAGGCAATCGCGCGATCGATCCGGAGAATCGAATGCTATGGCGGATGACACCGCGGCGACTGGAAGCCGAAGTCATTCGAGATAGCTTGCTCGCGCTCGGTGGTACGCTCGATATTTCGCCAGGGCAGTCCGAGATTCCAGAAAGCGACGGGAATAAAGTCATGAAACGGAGCATGTACTTCCGCAACACACCCAACGAGAAAATGGCGATGCTCGAGGTGTTCGACGTCGCTGATCCCAACGCTTGTTTCCGGAGGAAGGAAAGCGTTGTACCTCAGCAGGCGCTGGCGTTGATGAACAGCGGGCTCGCCCAGGACCAGTCGCGAATCCTCGCCCGTAAGCTATCGATGGCCGTCGGAGATGCCGAAGAAAAAAACGAGAACTTCGTAAACGATGCTTTTGTGACTGTGTTATGTCGACAGCCGACGGATCGGGAGAAGGCCCGTTGCATCACGTTCCTGTCAACCGCCAAGGCTATCGATCCAGTCGCGGCTCCTACCGTTTTCGCCGCCGGAGGCGAGAGCGCTATCGCCCCCAGTCCGCCCGGCCTTCTGCGCGCCCGCGAGCAGTTGGTCCATGTGTTGCTTTGTCACGCCGAGTTTGTGACAATGAGGTAGTCGATGCCTGAAGACGTCTCTAGTTGAGGATCTTATGAACCAGTCGTTTCCTTGTGGACGAGTCGATCGCCGGGCGGCCCTTTCGAAAATGGGGCTAACTGCGGTCGCCATGTCGTCGATGCTGGCCCGCGATGGGCTAGGCAACGGATTGGTTGATGGGTGGACGGCACCGACGGGGCAGCCGATGTTCGCACCGAAGGCAAAAAGCGTGATCTGGTTTTTCATGCTCGGCGGAACAAGCCATATGGAGAGCTTTGACCCGAAGCCCGCGCTGACGACCTACGCTGGCAAGACGATCGACGATTCGCCCTACAAGAGCGATGTTCTCGACTCACCGTTTTATCGCAAGAAGGTCCGCGACTTCGCGGGAACGCCGCGGGCCTTGATGGCCAAAATCTATCCGCTCCAAATCGGCTTTAAGAAACGTGGCGAAAGCGGCATCGAAGTCAGCGACTGGTGGCCCCATGTTGGCGGATGCGTCGACGACCTTGCGATCGTTCGATCGATGTGGACCACGGACAACGACCACGCTGCGCAATTGCAGTTCCACACCGGTCGACACGTCTTCGACGGCTTCTATCCATCGATCGGAAGTTGGATTCATTACGGGTTGGGAACATTGAATGAGAACTTGCCTCAATTCGTCGTCATGGGGGGTGGTCCGGGCGATTGCTGCGGCGGTTCGGGTGCGCATGAAGGAAGCTATCTTGGCCCGGCGCATAGCGGCGTACCGTTGCGTGTCGACCCAAGCAATCCGCTTTCGTTCGCCACTCCTGGCAATCTCGTCACTGTCGCCGAGCGTCGTGCTCAACTCGACCTACTCCGCGACTTGCACGCCCAGGCGAACAACGATTACGCGCTCGATCCGGCGTTGAAAGCACGCATCGAATCGTACGCGTTGGCATTCCGAATGCAGATGGCCGTTCCAGAAATCGTACAACTCAATCGCGAGACTGCGGCCACTCAAGAAGCGTACGGTTTGAACGATCCGGCTTGTCAAAACATGGGGCGAATGGCGCTCACCTCGCGGCGGCTGGTCGAGCAAGGGGTCCGCTTCGTTCAGATTTACGACGACGGTTGGGACGCCCACTCGAAACTTCTTTCCAACCACGAAACTCGCAGCAAAGCGGTCGATCAACCGATTGCCGCGTTGCTCAAGGACTTGAAGCAACGCGGAATGCTCGACGAGACACTGGTGGTGTGGGCGACCGAGTTTGGTCGAACGCCTGGAACCGAGGGGGCTGATGGCCGCGACCATCACAACTATGGCTTCTCGGTTTGGCTCGCTGGTGGAGGAATCAAAGGTGGCATGACGCATGGCAAGACGGACGAGTTAGGCTTCCATGCCGTCGAGCACCGGCACTACGTAACTGACATCCACGCGACGGTCTTGCATCAGCTCGGCCTCGACCCGCGAAAACTCTCGCTCCCATCACAAAAGCGACTGGAAATAGATTACGGCGAGCCGATCCGCGAGATCATGGCTTAGCAGTGCTAGCCCAACTTCCCCAACTGGATTTTGGGAAATTTTTTTGTGGCGATGCAGCCCGAGGTTTGTTCGGTCTAGTGCGCATTTTGAGTCCGTTAAGTCCGCCGATTTTTCGAAATCAAATGTAGTGGAAACGTACCCCGTCTTGGACGCTCAATTTCTTGGCGTTAGCTTGGCTGATTATAGCTCGCGATTCGCACGGGTAAAATTGACCGTCGTTCGTCTCCTCAAAGGTCGATTTTCGGGTGCCAAAGCTTCCACTGGCAACCGGCTGCTGAACGACAAGGCTCTGGTCCGCGAGAACGAACGTGGCGGCCCGGATGGTTCTATCCGGGGCAAATATAAAAACCGGTTGGGCACCACCGCCCTCTTCCCTCTCGTCACCACCCTACTGTCGATGTGACTTTAGCGGAGTTGTTCCAAGAGCCAGTTTGCCGGCGATGATCGCAATTCAGAAATACTGAAGGCGCTCGGAGTGGCCGTGTAGGCTTGCACACACGGTGCGTAGGCCCCGTGCAGTTCGAATATCGGAACAGTGCGGTTCAAATGATTGACAAGCGCCTCCATCCGCAGGGGTTTGGGCGCCAAGCTGCAGGCCAGGTCGCACAGGTCGCCGGCTGTTAGTGCTCCCGGCACTGACGCGCTGTGTGGAATCAACACCGCGAAATTCGTCAATACGTCGCGGTAGCTGGTCAGGCCGCCTGCCAGGTAGACAGCGCGGATGTCGTCCTCGAACAGAGCACCTAACAATACCAGTTGACTGCCCAGCGGTTCCGGCCCACGAGGCCATCCGTCAACGTTGCGGGGCACCTTGAAGTCGGTGTTCGCTGGGTTGGGCGGTACGAAGGCGTCGCCCCAGAGGGCGATCTGCGAATCATTGACGTCTGTCCGATCACGCAGGTAAGCCAGGATCGAACGTAGGTCACGGAGCCGTTGGCCCAGCATTGTCTCGCCGAACAGCTGCAGGTTCGTCGTCAGGTCGGTATCGCCCGCGCGTGATTCGCCGATACCGCGCACGTCCGGCAGGACAACAATCACACCAGACTGGATGAGCTTTTGCAACTCCGTTGATCGCTCCTTGAGGAATCCAGCCTTGCCGGACTGTGCCAAGCCAATGACCACTGGAGCCTTGTTAAACTGCTTGGCCGGCGAGAGGACCAGCACAGGTACGACGATTCCCGGTTCCACTTCCAAGACGATGCGTTCGACCTTCGCGCCAGCAATATGTTGGTCATCGACCACAGTGGCTTTGATCACGGGTGACTTGGCCAGCGAAACTTCACCCAGCAGCTTGCTCCAGTCGGCTCGCAGGAGCTCGCGACGCTCAGTTGGCGACTTTCCGATCAGCCGTTTGCGGGCGGCGTCGATGCGTTCCTGGCCGATGGCACTCATCAGTTGATTCAGGCTCTGAGGCTTTAATTCCTGCCGGGCTTGGTCGCTCAGGCAGATTAGTTCCGCAGACGTGCGCGGCGCGCTATATTCGTCTTTCGCGGTGACCTTGATGCCAAACCAACGCTCGAATAGTGGATGAATCATCTGCCGGTGGAAAACGCCGATGTTGTTGCAGTGCGAGGCCTCGGGTGGACGCTGGCTGAGCAGGCCTTTGCCATGCGCGAAGCCCAGGTTTTCGGTCGTATTGTAGAACTCGCCCCAAATTTTCTGATACCGTTTCCAGACTGGATCGCGCTCCTGATCCCAAGAGAATTCGTGGGCATGAATCAGCCGGCGCGGCGCGATGCTGCCAGTAATGACCCAGTGCAAAAAATCGTCACGGCCGCCGAGTCGCAGACCGCGAGTGGATTCCCAGTTAGCACCTCCCAGGTAGTTGAAGCTAGTCTCCGCGTCCTCTGGCAGGGGATAGCGAGTTTCCGGTTGTGGACCGCCAAAGTTAAACGGCACGCAACAGGCAATGCGGTGATCGAGAGCAGCCGTGACCCCCGCCGGGTCGCCGCCACCCGCGACAGCACCCAAAAGAATGATTTTCTTGGCGTCAATGCCGTCACGGGCCAGAAGTAGATCAACACCGCGCATCAGATCCCAGGCCATCCAGCCCATCAGACTATCGCCGAGCAATTGAAGTTGCACTCCGGTGTCCTGGCGAAAGTAATAGTCTTGGCGACCTGTTCGGTACGGCTTCGCATAGTCTTCGTCGCTGCTGAACGGATGCGCGCGGCGCTCGCCGTAGCCCACCTGGTCAATCACCAGGACCAGACAGCCGGCGCGAGCCCAGGTCATGCCCATGTCCTGAAGCTCGCTATCGCGTTTGCCGCCATGATGAGCGTGCGCGATCAGTATGCCCGGCATCGAATCAGTCGGCTTGTCGGGCACATAGAGGTTGCCCGTTACCCATTGACCCGGGCGACTTTCATAGACGGTGTTCTCAATCTTAAAACCTTCGCCAGTGAGAATGCTCGTAGTGCGCACATTGAGCTTAGCGGGAGGTGCAGGATAGTCTCCTAGCGAACGCCGCAACGCGGCCACCCGCTCGTCGCGAAACTTCTCCCATTGCTCCCGCGATGTGATTTGGGACCACTGCTCGCGGTTGCGAGCGTTGACCTCGGCCGTGCGGCGATAAATCTCGCGGTCGATCATGCCCGCCGCTTCACCCTGCTGCTCCTTGGAAAGGACATCCGGAGCGAGCTTAGCTAAGTCTGCCAAATCATCTGCGGCGGTCGGCGAAGCTGGGAACAACGCGAAGACGTAGAGGGCGAGTAGCGGAAATGGCAAACGGCAATTTACAAATCGCGGCTTGGTCATAGTGTACTTTCGATGAACCGTGGGGAAGGTAATTCAAAATAGTTCGGTGACTAGCTCACAGTCATCGAGATGGGGCGGCCGGTATGGTCCGGCAAAGTATTGGTCGCCAAATCGATGCCCATCCCTCAGTACAGGCTGGCTAACCGTTTTTCTGTGTGTATGGCTTGCCGACGGGTCGTTCTGCGAACTTGTCGGTCCGGCCAGGGAATTGACCCATTTTCAGGCCGCCGCTGGAAATCAGGCTGAAGCGCCCCGCAGCGAAGTCGATTGGCGGTCCGGTCAGATCCTGCAGTGCCGCCGAAAACTCCGGCGATTCAACCGCCGTTGCGTTCCACCCGTTAGCGCGACATGCTACGCTGACTAGCCCCTCGGCGCCGTCATGGCGCAGACTAGGACAAACGGAGGTTAACGTTTTTGGACCTTCGTTGCAATCACTCGCCCAAAGCAAGCACTTGTCGACGGCCCTAACTCGCTCCGGTTTGACACGCCGCGGAGCGTCGAAACTCTTAAACTGCGTCACTCTTGCTTGCTCTGCGGCTAGGCATTCAGACCCTCCCTGACATCCATGAACTCAGATCCAAGTCAACTCCGCCCAGATCACGTCACAGCCTCACTGCCGTCGCATTTAGGGGAGTGTGAAACGGCTCAGTCGAACCACTCATCCGTTTCATCGAATTTCGGATAAACGATGATCAGCACTTTCATCCGGCCGATGGCTCGGTGCCGCGTTCCTGGACGTATCATGACGCAATCGCCAGGTTGAACGCAGATGACTTCCTCATTAAGATGCATCTTTGCCTCCGGCTGGCACTCTAGGAAATAGTATGTTTCCGTCAACCGCCTATGGTAATGGAGCTGCGAGTCAGCGGATATTTCGGTGACGTGAATGGTTCCTGGGAAATCCTCTGTATCGGCAAAAGCCCGACGTGCGGTTCCACATGGGCATGGGACGCCGGGGAGGTTTGCAAAGCGGACGAGCTCATAAGGTTCGATGTTCATAGCTGATCGAACGTTCCTAAGCTATTTCACTTGAACTGTTCGTACCAATTAGCGAGCGAAAACCAGTTCGGCTTTGAGCGAGACTTCATCGTCGATCTTGCCTTTGCCATAGTTCATGCCCCACTTGGTACGGTCGATCTTGAAATCAGCGATGACTTTGACCGACGAGTCGGAAACTTCGGCCTTTACCGGCACTTTCACTTCAACGGTTTTGTCCAGCAAGGTGAGCTTGCCAGTGATCGTTCCTTCTTCGCCCTGCATGTCGATTTTCGTCGACTCAAATTTGATCGTTGGGTACTTTTTGACATCAAAGAAGTCTGGGTTCTTGAGGTGTGTCGTTAACTTTTCATCGTCGGAGAATAAACTCTCGGTTTTGATCTCAATGGTGAGGGAACTCTTTTCTGGAGATTCCATATCGACCTTGGCTTCGGCCTTCATTTCTTTGAAACCGCCAGCGTGTTTTCCATCGGTCTTCTTGCCAACGAATTCAATCTTTGATTTATCTTTGTCGGACTTGAGCGTTTGCCCAAAAGATGGAACGGCGAAGGCCAATAACAAGGAGAGAGAGCATACAACTGTCTTGAACATCTTGAAAAAACCCTATGTGGTCAAGTGAAACGGAACTTAATCTGAACTCTTTGCTGGAGCAAAATCCACGCTTGGCGGATTATAGCAACAAAGCGGGGCGGTTGGGGATGCTTCGGTTTGCGACTGCTGAGATCGGTCGAAAATCGATTTTGAACTGAAAATACTCGAGCCATTAGTCGAGCGGCAGGTTGCATTATCCCAACCCGAAGCGTGCGCGAGAGACAATTTCGCAGATCCCTCACTTACGGGGCTGTTGATTTAGTGAAGTCGTTATTGGGTAAGGGCGGTACGACGGACTTCCAAGTCCGTCCATGGGGAATTCGACGGACTAGGAAGTCCGTCGTACCATTGAATCAACAAGCCGTTACGCATCGGGTTATCATTGGTAGTTTTCAGTCTGACGCGCGCCTTACACGACGCGCAACTTGGGAACCGTGGCACGCGAAGCGTTGCATTGAGCAAAAATGCCTCAAATATTGACCTTCTTGTTGATCCTGAAGAGCATAGAATGAGAGGCTCAATGTAAAGCCGATCCATGCAAATATTAATTTTTGGAAAGATTTTTTAAATGACGGACGACATGTCCTCCGCGAGGCCAGCGCCCGAGCTGTTGGCCCCGGCAGGAAATTGGGAATGCATTCATGCGGCGATCGAAAATGGTGCTGACGCCGTATATTTTGGTCTGGACGCTGGCTTCAATGCTCGGGCTCGGGCTGTGAATTTTTCGCTTGAGGGGCTTCCTGAGCTTATGCGTTTGTTGCATCGGCGAGGTGTTCTTGGCTATGTAACGCTCAACACGCTTGTCTTCACCGACGAACTCGCACAATTCGAAAAGCACGTTGCTCAGCTTGCGGCCGCTGGAGTTGATGCCGTGTTGGTTCAAGACCTGGGAGCGGTCCGATTGATTCATGAGGTATGTCCGCAACTAAGCGTACACGCAAGCACACAAATGACCATGACCTCAGCCGAGACCATTCACGCCATCGAGTCACTGCGAATCGATCGCGTTGTGCTCGCTCGTGAGCTCTCGCTTTCGGAGATCCGCAAGATTACAGCCGCGACGAAGATGCCTGTTGAGACCTTTGTTCATGGTGCATTGTGCGTCGCCTATAGCGGGCAGTGCTTGACCAGCGAATCGCTCGGTGGTCGAAGTGCCAATCGAGGGCAATGCGCTCAAGCCTGCCGCTTGAACTATGACCTGATTTGTGATGGGGTACAACGCAACTTGGAGCACAATCGATATTTGTTGTCGCCTCAAGACCTGGCCGGTTACGAGCTGGTTCCGGATTTGATCGATGCAGGGGTCTGCTCACTCAAGATCGAGGGGAGACTCAAAACACCTGAATATGTTGCCAACATCGTCGGTCACTATCGCAAAGCGATTGATGCCGCGATGGAGGGTCGACGATTGAACTGGACCGAGCAAACCAAACGCGAAATGGAGATGAGTTTCTCGCGAGGCTTTACCCCAGGATGGCTAGAGGGTTGCAATCACAAACGATTGGTCCCAGGCATCACCAGCGCAAAACGAGGTGTTCTGGTCGGTAAGGTAGTCTCGTTAAAAGGAGAACGTCTCGTCGTTGATTTGGAATCGCCACTGATCAAAGGAGATGGAGTTGTTCTGCAAGGCGATCGGATTGCAGGCTCTGAGATTGGCGGCCGCATCTTTCAAGTCTTCGTCAACGGCATGCCGACGGACAACCCCTCCAGCGGTCGCGTGGAGCTGGCTTTTCAAAATGGGTTGTTGAAGAATGCAGAGGTGCAATCCGGTCAAACGCTATGGCAGACCGATTCACCTCAACTGAGCAAGAGACTTCGGGCCAGTTTCGCTTCCGAACATTTTACAAGGAAAATCCCCATTGATGTTGTCCTTCGCGTGGCGGTGGGATCGCCGATTTCCGCAACGATAAACTGGAAGGACCTGAGTGGCGAACAACAATCTTTGGAAATCCACAGTCTGCATAAGCCGGAAATGGCACGAAAGCACCCGACGTCCGTAGAAGACCTTCAACGGCAATTCTTGCGGTTGGGCAACTCGCCCTACGAGTTGCGATCCTTGACTGCGGAAATCCTTGGTGAGCCTATGGTTCCGTTGAGCGTTTTGGGCGAGCTGCGAAAAATCATGCTCGATCAACTTGATAAGGTTCGGGTGGCAGTTGTCGATCGCCGGATCGATGAATCGGGCATTTCTGCTCGCATGCTCCCAGAGTTGGAGCCAGTCAGCGATGGTGCAAGCGTTTGTTTATCGGTCTTGGTCCGAACGATGGAACAGTTGCGTCAAGTTCTGTCGCATGGGCAAAAAGCGGTGTACGTGGACTTTCACGACATTCGCGAATATCGACAAGCGGTCCAAGAAGCACGCGAAGCGGAGGCAACGATCCATATCGCAACGCTCCGCATCCAGAAACCAGGTGAAATAGGGTTGTTCAAGGCGATGGCCAAGCACAATGCAGACGGATGGTTGGTAAGGAACTTAGCGGCACTGGACTATGCGAAGCAACACGGCATTCCAACCATCGGCGATTTCTCATTGAACATTACGAATCCGCTGACGGCCGAGTGGTTGATGTCCCGTGGTTTGAGCCGTCTCACTTCGTCCTACGATTTGAATCGCGACCAACTGACGGAGTTGGTCGCTGTATTGCCGAAAGCCTGGTTAGAGGTTGTCATACATCAGCACATGCCCATGTTCCATATGGAGCACTGCGTATTTTGCACGGTTTTGTCGCCGGGAACCAACAAATCCAATTGCGGTCGCCCTTGCGATCGGCATGAAGTGAAATTGAAAGACCGATTGGGAGTTGAGCACGTCCTGCACGCAGATATTGGATGTCGCAACACGCTTTACAATGGACATGCTCAAAGTGGTGCCGAAGCGACGCCAAAGCTGATTCGGATGGGAATTAAGTACTTTCGAATCGAACTCTTGCGAGACGCCCCAGCGAACGAAACAAAGCGGCTACTTGGGCTCTATCGAGACTTGCTCGCGGGAAGAATCGACGGGCCGACAGTCTGGAAATCGTTGAAGGCTGAGAATCGCGTCGGGGTGACACGCGGCACACTAGAACAACCTCGAAACCCTCTCGCCATCCTGTAGGCTTAACGCATCGACGAAAATGCTTCACCGAGTTTCCTTCCGGACAGGGCCTGACATCGGTGGCGTTTCGAAGAATCGACCGTCGTCGATCATTCTTGGGTCACCCGTTTTTGTCAACTCATCAAGCAATCGCCTTTCAAGCTCTTGCCGCACGGACGCGTAATTGCTGTCGCCGGCAACGTTCGTCATTTGATGCGGGTCCGTTCGCAAATCATATAATTCTTCGCGAGGTCGTTTCGCATACGCGCGTTCAAAGAAAGGCTTCCATTGTGGATCTTTGCGATTTTCAACCAACCAAGCCTTGGACGGGCCGGCATCCTCGTCTGGCAGCGTTACCCTTGTGGTCTCCGTGATTTCTTCCGCAGTCGGCTCGTTGTCGCTATCGAGCCGATAGGGATCGCCCAATGGCCAACGATCCGGCTTGAAATTGAGGATGTACGAGTATTCCCGTGTCCTAATAGATCGTTGAGGATAGGGCATAAAGTCGGCTCGCGCATTTTCCACATGGCGTTCACGTCCGATGAACACTTCCGTGCGCGTGGGCTCGACTTGTCCCGACTTATCGGACGTTAGTTGCTTGACTAGACTGCGCCCGGTCATCGTGGCTGGAATCTCAACGCCTGCTAACTCCAGAAACGTTGGGGCCAAGTCCGTAAGACTAACTAAGTCGTCCACCACACGACCACGAGAGCGGTTTCCCCATCGCATCGCTAAAGAAACACTGGATCCGAAATCATACAAATTGCATTTGCCATGCGGAAATCCAGGTGGTCCGTGGTCGCCACTGATGACGATCAACGTGCTATCGAGTTCGCCAATCTCTTCCAGCTTTTTCAGCATGATGCCAATCGATGCGTCCAAGGCCTGCACTTCGCCCAGGTAGTCAGCGAAATCCTCGCGAACTTCGGGAACATCCGGAAAGAATGGCGGCAGCTTTCCCTTCAATAAATCCGGCTCGATGTTCCACAGGGCTTTGCCTGATCCTCGAATCCATTTGCGGTGGACATTGGTTGGCCCAAACCAGTAGCAGAAGGGTTGTGACGCATTTCGATTGTTCAGAAAGGCGTCGAAGTTCGTTTTGATTTCGGAAACCAGGTCTTGCTTGGCCGACTCGATGGTCTTTCCGTTGGCCACCATCTTCGTTGCGTTCTCCGAAAATTGATTGAATCGACTCCCCCCTTTTTCGTACGCGTACTTTCCTCCACCGTAGGGAGCATCCACGGGCGTTCCAGGGCTCCACACTTTGTAGGTCTCACCCATGTGGTATCCCGACTTTTGCAATAGCATCGGATAAGCTGGGATTGAGTTATCCCAAACAGCACCTTGCAAAATAGCCCCTCGACCGGTTCGCCAAAAGTGTTGACCGGATAACAATGCGCTTCGACATGGTGTGCAGCTCGGGGCCGAGACAAAAGCCCGCCGGAACAAGACACCTTCGGCCGCCACTCGATCAAAGTTCGGAGTTTGAACTACGTCGTTGAAAGTACCTGTTCCATCCAGTTTGGAATAAGCACTCGCGCAACGCCCCCAGTCGTCGGCAAAGATGAACACAATATTCGGACGCTCCGGATCCGTTGCGTACAAACTTGAACCAAGTGACAAGAGCAAAAATACTGCAGTCCACTCACGCATAGGTTGTTTCATATTGGTTTTTCATTGGAAGAAAGGGTCACAATCTTGGGATTTGTTGATTTGGTCGTTTAACCGTTCGCAGTCAAGCTTATGCCAGGATTCCAGGTGTTGTCGGCTGATATCACTTGGTGGACAACGCAGTCTCGACCAACTCGCGAATCAACGTTCTGCAGCGAACTGCATCAAACGATCCAGCAATCTCGAGTGTGCTCTTCTGCGCATCGAGCACGCTCGCATTGGGTGGGATCTGTATATTGAGGGAAAGCAATTGGCTCAATTCATCGAGGTTTGCCTGAATCGCATTTCTCGACAGTACACCATGATCGACAAGTTCCTTGACTGCGACGGTTACCATCCAAGCTGTCTGTTTGGCCATCCAGTAGTCGGTGAGCTTTTCCTCGCGATCGGCAAGCAATACCTGCAGCCAGTGCTTGACATCTGCCTCCGACATGATTTGCCGCTCCATTCGATTTCGATCTCGAAATCGATCGGCCAGAGATACGAGGTGATCGTTAGAAAGGGCTGCTAGTTTCTTTGCATCACCAAATGGGACCGAATTGAATGCTGCGAACATCTCATTCGTCAAGCGATCGTGGTTCGATGCGTTGGTTTTATGGAGCGATGGGTGTTCGAGCGAGAGCCAATTCGAAGGGAACGCACGACCTGGAATTCTTGAATCTGGGCGCCATCGAACTTTGCTCTTCGACAATTCCTGGTGGCATCCCATGCAATCATACATCGAAAAATCACCCCAATTGTTCGGCTCTACCTGGGCTTGCGCGGCAGCAGCATGAATCAACTTGATCCCGTTGTCGTTCGCAACGAGTCCGCCGATCATGCTGCGTCGGGTTCGATCGTAACTCGACTTGATGGCTTGTTCGATTTTGTCCATCGGCCCGAGCGATTGCAGGTCATAGTGTGCCAAGTAATACTCACTTTGCAAATCAAACTCTTGTGTTTGTTGCTTGTCTGTTGCGGCTTGGTAAGGTTTATTTTGGATGGTTTGCCAGTGCGGCGGCATTGCATCCAGAAATGTTTGCAGATCGAAGGGGGGCAATGGAGGATGCCCTGCTGCATACATATCGTGAGAAACAAAACGACCTTGTGTAATGCTTCCAAGATGGCAACTCAAACAAACGTCGGCGCACGTCGAGGGGGAAGCAAGATCCCACATTCCTAGCTTTGATTTTTCCGCTGGAGTCTTCGCTCTCCAAGAGACTTGTTGATGCTGATCCGTCTTGGTGTACTCCGAGCCAGGGCCATGACACGCCTCGCATTGAACTCCGAACTGCAAATTGGTTTGGAGGACTTCTTGTGACGGGGAGGGTAAACTCAAGTCGACTCCTGCATGACAAGTCAAACATTTGGCTTGAAACATCGCGTCGCCAACTTGACCTACCGGCCACTTCAATCGTTTGCGAATCTCGACGGACAGTTTGTTCGACTTGTTTTCCGGCCGTTCGAGGTCTGCTTCCGGCAAATCTTGCCGAACCAAATGATACGCGTACGCGTGCTTGTCTCGCTCGAACCATTCTTTGGCTTCGACCAACCTGATAAAGCGAGTGACTTTGAGTTGCTCATAGATTGGGCTGGGAGCACTGTGACAGGCTGCACATTCTTTTACGCCGATCTCACCAAGTCCATCCGTTTTTCTTTCCGAAAGATTGCCAAGGGAAAGGTCGTCGGCTCGAGTTATCCCCAAAGTTTGGAACCAAAAACAAAAGCACAATAGAACGCCAATCCATCGATGGATCATTTGACAGTGCTTTCTAAGAGTTCCATTTTTGCTTTTCTCAAGGCGGAATGCCACTGTTCTAGGTTCGGGGGATTTGTCGATTCTGCCCGCCTTGGGAATTTCGGTGATTGTGTGTCTAACGGAAACACGAGCGCATGGCGAATCGTTTGCATCGCCTGATCAAGTTCGGTAGAACGCATTGCTTGCGAGGATGCCCAGGCGGATATGTACGTGCCGGAGGCATACTCCCAATTGCTCATGCGACTTGCATTTTGAAATCGCGATGCGCTAAAGCTCATCTGCCTTGAGTTCGTCCAGCGACAAAGTGAAAGGTCTCCTGTCGCGTAAAGACTTTGGTGGATTAGATTTCTCAAACCGGTCGCTTGTTCGGAAATCTTCGAACCGCTTGGGTTGGGAGCTTCCATGGTCGAACGAAGTACTACTGCACGATTCTCCAATTCGGGTATGGACCGATTGAGATACGTGGATAGGGCTTCGACTCCGCCGAGATTCCAGTCTCGGCTCGGAGCCCGGCCACTACCAATTAAGTCGCGATCGATCGAATGGATTGGTTTTGGGATTCCGCTGAGCGAAACGTGGCAACTAGTGCATTGGTAGCTCGACAATTCCGGCCATGTTGAGACTGGGAGCGATTTCAATGCCCGCGCCTGCAGCAATTCAAGCTCAGAATCGGCCATGGCTATTTGGCCAGCCAACCAAAGCCTCGAACGAAAGTTTGGATCGGTTTGTTCTGCGTCGCGCCAGTGCTTAGGATACGACTCATAATACACCGCCAAGTCAAAATACAATGCCGGATGCCCTGCAGCGATCAAGTCGTGGTTCATATCCCGATCTTTTCCTCCGACATGGCAAAGCGTGCAGACTTTCGCACGTTGAACAAGTGCATTCGTATCTGCAAGGCCGAGGCTTGAGACCGCCAACTGCCTGGCTTCGAGGCTTTGAAAGTGTCGATCGTACCATCGCTCCGATGCGCCGTGACACGATTCGCACCCTACTCCTTCTGCAATCCGAGGAGTGATGTTGTCAGCGGCAACTTGTCGGTCTGTGTTGTGGCATGCCAGGCAGTTTTGATAGGCGTCTGCCTTAACCACTTTTCCGTCGAGCAAGATCCCAAGTTTCGACATGATCTTTGCAGACTGGTCCGAACAGAGGGTCCGCCATGATTGAGCATGAGGATCATTCTCAAGCCAAAGCGAATATTCGGATCCTCGGTATGTTGTTTCCTTTGACACGCCGACTTTTGGCCCGCTGTGGCAGCTTGCGGTAGCGCATGAGGCAGCACCGCGAAGCCCCTGCTCTGGGTGAAAAAGTGTGTCCGTACCCCAAAGCGACGGGCTTGTTGCAGAGTACGAAGTATCGGTTAACGAGACCACGATTCCCGACGGCTGCGCATCCGCAAAACTAGAACAAAACAACAAAAAACCCGCGCCAAGACCCAATTTAAGGCCAATCAATAGGGTCGGGTTTTTAAGAGGTAAATTCCACATTTGGTAGTGTTTTAACGGAGTCCGCTAGCCAAACCGCACTCACTTTAGGGTCAATCAAGTGTTCTTAAGCGAGGGGCAGATTGCATTACCCCAACCCGAAGCGTAAGCGAGGGACAATTTCGCAGGTCCCTCACTTACGTTTCGGGTTATGATTGTTTTTTCAGTCTGCCGCTCGCCCTTTCACGGAGCGGCGCGAGCCACCCGGTGAATTTCCAAGTGATTTTCGAATCCCTTGGACATCAAAGCTAAATTACCATCGGCAGTCGCATTCGGATTCTAGCTTTAAATATCGGTCAAAAAAACACTTACAACGTAAAATCCTTGAAATCGGCGGCTTCGATGCAGTCCAAATAAGCTCTTACCGTGTTGGAGTAACCCATCTCCAATGCGTCGCTGATGAGGGCATGGCCGATGGAAACTTCTCTTACTCCTGGCACAGCCTTTAGAAATGGCGTCAGGTTTTCCAGGCTTAAATCATGGCCTGCATTGACCCCCACGCCTGATTGGATTGCCACCTTGGCGGATTCGACAAACTTGCTCAGAGTTGATACATGAGCGCTGTTCTGAAAAGCCCTGGCCCAGGATTCCGTATAGAGCTCTACGCGATCCGCCCCGAGTTCTTTGGCGAGCGAGATCTGATCTGCAAGCGGATCCATGAACAAACTGACTCGAACGCCAAGCTCTCTGCATTCTTGGATTAGGGGCCTTAGTTTATCGGCGTCAGCCACGAGATCCCAGCCATGATCCGAGGTACTTTGCGAAACGCTATCCGGAACAAACGTCGCTTGATCTGGCCGGACAGAGCGAATCAACTCCATTAAGTTATGAAATGGGTTGCCCTCGATATTGAACTCCGCATTGGGCCAGTTTTTGAGAAGCTCTGCAATCTCGTAGACGTCCGTCGAACGTATGTGCCGTTCATCTGGACGCGGGTGAACCGTAATGCCATGCGCTCCTGCCTCTAAGCATATCCGGGAGGCTCTCACAACGGATGGAATTTTAAGGAGTCGCGTGTTTCGCAACAACGCAACTTTGTTGACATTCACAGACAGAGCAGTCTTGACCATACCATTCATAGAACGTTGCCATTATCGCAAGTGAGCTTGGATCCATCCGTCATCCACTTGGACCGATGTGAGTTGCAAACCTTGCAATTCGCTCGGCAAACGATCCGTTACTCGCAACGGAGTGTCAAGTAATTGTTCCTTGAAGACATCTACGAACTGCTTCTTAAGCAAGTTTCGAAGCGAAGCCGCGCGAACGCCACGTTGCTGTTTGCCTGTAAAGTCGATCTTAACTTCTCCTTGTCGATCCAGTTGGATGGCGCCGTCGATCAACGTAACTCGATACGATGCTTCGATGGATGCGTCTTGGTCTACGACTTGGTCACCTCGATCTAGTTTGGTCGTTCGAATTCGGAACGTAACTAGCGAGTCATCCAGTTGAACCTCGACGGGATGGTAGTTTTCAAATGTAAGTGCCCAAGGCTGATCGTCTTGTGGCTTGACAACTGGCTTGCTACCTAAAACGTCTGCGAACTGGGCGGCAAAAGATTCCATTTCCGTGTTGCGAAGAATGCGACCTGCAAGGATCGGATCGGTGATATTGGTAATGACCGACTCATGTAACTGGACAGTAATTCCGTTCGGCTCTACTACGAGCGGACAGGACACTGGAGCAGCCAATTGGGGCCCGTCCTGTACTTTCCAAAGCAATGCCAGATATTGAGGCGAACTCCAAGTTATTCGCGTGGGTTGTTCGAGCCCAAGTCGCCTCAACACAGGCAAATCTGGCGTCTTAATCTTTTCATTGGCTTGCGAAACTTGCTGGCTGAGCTGCCTGTGAAATTGATCGCGCAAGCGTGTCTCAAGTCGTCCCTCCGCGATCGCGTCTGCTTCCGGCTTTTGTTTCGCGGCTTGCTTCGCTGCAATCTTACGAACGATTCGTAGTTTCGCTTCGATGCTGTCAATCTGACTTGAAAGGCCTGCATCAACGCTCGTGTCGTTTAGTGTAACAAGACCATGATCGGTCAATGCGATCGTCTCGCTGGCTGAAACCGTGCCGTAACCCTGCGTATGCAACTTCACCGAACGGTTGTAGCCAATATTCTGGCTTGAAAAGTTTCCGCTCAAGTTCAAACGAAGAGCAGCATTGGAGGAACTGTCGAGTAATTGCGGAGTAACAAATCCCTGCATCACGCTCTGTCCAATAAGCTGTGTACCAAGAATCACTTCATCTACAGGATTGGGCTCATACACCGGCTTGGTGAATTTCTGAGTCAAGAATTCGGAAGAAATGAGAACTCGGGCATTGGCTCTTGAATAGTTGCCCCGAACCGCGTTCACCAAATCGGTCGACTGATTCGACTGCGATAGATTTGCGATCATTTGACCGATGTCTCGCGTGTTAGCAAAGTCTTGCGAGAACTGAGGCATCTGCAGTTGTTCAGACAATTTCGTCAACCGATCCTTTAAAATTGCGATCGTTTGTGGACGGTTTGAACTGAACCGCAAAGCATGCGTGTAACTCTTCAACGCGTCGCGAACATTCGTAAATTTGCTCATCTCAAGCCCGAAATAATTCTGGCGAAAGTTCTTTTCGATTTGGACCAGGCTTTTTGGGTCGGGAGCAGGACTGCTGATTTGTTCGCGAAGATCAGTCCAGTTCAAGAATGCCAGCCAGTCCGCCTGATGCTGTGGTGACGTAGCCAAAAAGTTCTCAAGCTCGTTCATGGCCTGATCAAGCTTCTGACGTGCAACTCCGATATCTGGCAGTCGATCGCTATTCAGGTTCGTCTGCGCATTCGCGACATCCAAGGCCCAATTCCTTGTGCTCGGACCCGAAACGCTTGAAGTGGAAATGTAAGCTGGTGCACTGTAAATCGCGTAACTTACGGGTGGCTGCTCCAATGGAGCTTGAGCCGAGCTTGAACCTGCATGCCACATTCCAACGGAAACGGTGAAAACGACAAAGAAAACCATGCTCTTGCATCGACCAGCCGACGAGCGATCCGGTTCTAAACAAAAAATCAATCGGGCTGATTCTTGATCTATCCTGTTGTTCATGTTCAAACCTTCCTTAGCGAAACCTGTGGGTTAGTAAGTCAACTACCGAAAGCCGGATATGGCATGTTCTGGGAAGTCCAATTTAACACAGCTGACAAAAGTAGCAGGCACGCTCCGCCGTGCCGTTCGCCGTCAAGCTTTTGCCAGGATTCTCGGTGGACGGCACATGGAATGTGCCTACTACTTTGACTTTTGTCGGTTGTGTCCAATTTACGTCAAGATTGTAGTGAGCAACAAATCTTCCTCATAGGACCCATCCCGCCCAGATATCCAAGGTTGAGTTAGCCGAAATTCGGGTTTTTTCAATCGATTCAAACCTGTTTGCCGGTAAAACCTGACTCATCATCATTGCACAATCGCCAGCATTCGCAAATCCTTGCATTCTGCTTCCTTAAGTGAAATTGATTGCCACGCGGATTCGAAAACTCTTTCGGTGCACTTGTTTTCCATCCAACCAGAGGTTTGTGATAATGGCAATACGACGATTCCTAGCGGTACTTTCGGTAAGCGCAATGGCATTTGCGTATAGCTCAACCAGCTTGGGTGGAGACTTTCTCTCTGGAACGTATTTGGATCCAGCACTTCAACGCCAAGACATTTTCTCCCATCACATATGGAATTCGATTCCGGAATATCGTCAAGTTTACAATCGTCCGCGATATGTCCCCGGCTACGTTGCATACAAGATTGAGCCATCGAGCCAGGAGGCAATGGCTTGGAAAACCAACTACTGCAACGGCAATTATGCAAACCACAGGGGGCCAAGCGTCCCTCTCTACTATTATCCTAAACCCTGGGAAGCCTTGAACACGAGAGCTCGGTCGGATTTTGTCAGGCAAGAAATGAAGTAAGCGTTCGATACGGAGTCGAACGGCAGGCCGCTCGCAAAAATGTCCTGATTGGTTGACAAGCCGTGTGCAATCTAGTTACCAGGCTCTGCCCGGTAACTCAATGCAAGCGAGGCTCCGCCTCGCCGAAATGCATCGTTAGTTTGTGAACTCGGGAGGCAGGAGCCTCCACACCAATGCGTTCCCAGGCAGAGCCTGGGAACGTGTAAACGCTCCGCCGTGCCGTTCGCAGTCGAGCTTTTGCCGGGATTCCTGGTGGACGGCACATGGAACGTGCCTACTACTTTGACTTTTGTCGGCTGTGTCCTGTTTGGTTGCCAAGCCGTTTCCCTAGGACTATAATATTTGGTTGTAACGTACCTCCGTCTCCCCTTCCCACGCTTGTATTGCAAGCTCCCACCCAATGCGTTCCGCAAATCGGTTGACGGTGTTCTTCCACACCGCTGCCATCCTGGCGATTGTACCCTTCGTAATGCGAACTGGCATCGTAAGCAGTTCTTTCGCAGATGATGTGGGTATAGAGTTCTTTGAAAGTAGAATTCGACCGATTCTCGTTCAGCATTGCTATGAGTGTCACTCCGCTACCTCAGAGGAAGCCGCAGGAGGACTACTGCTCGACACCCAAGCGGGAATCAGGAGCGGTGGCGATTCTGGGCCAACATTGGACTTAGGAAATGCGAGCAAGAGCCTGCTGCTGAACGCACTTCGACACCAAGACCTCAAAATGCCTCCTTCGAATAAACTTCCTAAAGAGGTTGTGGAGGCGTTTTCAAAGTGGATTGAAATGGGGGCACCCGACCCTCGCGATGGACCATCGCAAAAAACGAAGCTTGAAAAGATCGATTGGACCAAGGCAAAGCAGCATTGGTCGTTCCTGCCTAGGAAGCATGTTCCGATCCCAACAACGACGTCTCAATGGTGTCGCAAGTCGATCGATGCATTCCTTGGGGAAAAGCACGTCGCGAACGGATTGCAACCCGTTCCGGAAG
>JAIPFP010000077.1 GCA_021736575.1 Pirellula sp.
CAGACGGAGCTGAACTAACTTGGTCTTGTTTCGTCAACAAACCGTTGTTGACGGCGGAGTTGGTGGATGAATCTGGCCTATCAACGCCCATGACCGCTTCGGCCGATGGGTCATTGCTTTATCAGGCAACGTTTGTGATGTCGGAATCAAAACGATGGAGTGTGCGTTTGGTTGACCAAGATGGACGCGCCGCGAAATTTGAAGACGATCTGTCGGCGAAAGTCCTACCCAATCTGCCTCCTGAAATGAAGCTTGCTCGGGCCTCGGACCTGAGAGTTTCGCCACTCCAAGAAGTGCAGATCCAGGCGACCGCCAAAGACGACTTCGGAATACAACGATCCGGTTTGACGTTGGTGATGGGTGATTCTGAACCTCAGGAAGTGTCGTTAGCATCGATGCCTGCTAAATCAGGCAAGGTCGAGCTCAAGCACTTGGTCGATTTGGAATCGCTACAAGCTCAGCCCGATCAGTTGCTTAGCTATTTCTTTTGGGCAGAGGATCTTGACCGCGACGGAAATCCGCGACGAGTTGATGGCGAAATGTTCTTTGCGGAAGTTCGACCTTTCGAAGAGATCTTCCGCGAAGGGGAGTCGATGTCGCCAGAGCAACAAAAACAGCAGCAACAGCAACAACAACAGAGCGAGGGTGGCAAGCAAGCGGAAGAGTTGGCCGAAATGCAAAAGCAGATCGTGACTGCAACTTGGAATGTATTGCGACGAGAGAAACCTGCATCGCTCAGCAAGAGTTTCGTGGAGGATGCCAAAACGTTGCTTGAGAGCCAACAAAGCGCCATGGACATGACGAGCGATCTTGAAGAAAAGCTTAAGGATGAAAAATCGTTGGAGTACTTGGAGGATGTTCGAGATGCAATGACATCTGCCATTCAAGCGTTGCAAAGCTCTGTCGATGCATCCGACTTGAAAGTCCTCCGCGAGGCTTTGCAAAGCGAGAGAAAGGCGTACGAGGGGCTCTTGCGCCTTCGGGCTCGTGAGCACAATATCGTCAAATCACAGCAACCGCAATCGAAGTCCGCTTCCAAAAGTTCGAGCCAAAAAAATCGCCAAGAACAAATTGAGCAACTGAAGCTGCAAGATGAAGAGAATAAATACGAATCAGAAAAGCAAGCAGATGCACCGGAGCCAACAGCCCAGCGTGAGGCGCGTCAAGTGATGAATCGGTTGGAGGAACTGGCAAGACGCCAAAAAGATATCAACGAACAGCTAAAGAACCTTGAAACAGCTCTTCGCGAAGCAAAAACGGAAGAGAAAAAACAGGAGTTGGAAGAACAGCTAAAGCGATTGAGAGACAACCAAGAGGATCTTTTAAGAGATTCCGACGAGCTGCTTGAGCGAATGAACCAACCGGAGAACCGTCAAGCGATGGAACAAGCTCGCGAACAGACCGAACAAGCCCGCAGCGACCTACAGCAATCGTCTCAATCTCTCAGTAAGGGTGAGACATCGCAAGCTCTCTCATCCGGTACCCGGGCCGAACGGCAACTGGACGAGACAAGGGAGCAGATGCGAAAGGAATCGTCCAATCAATTTGAACAAACGATGCGAGACTTGATGCGAGATGCGAGCAAACTCGATCAGCAGCAGCAGAAACTGGCTGAAAGAATTCCTTCCGCCAAAGACTCTAAGTCAGATTCAGAACGCGACAAACGGGCAGAGGATTCACAGGCAGCTCCCGGTTCAACTGCCGCAACGCAGAATCCGAGGGATGGAAACCTGCCTGATGAGTCGGCATCTCCCTTGCGACCGGAAGGGGATGAAAAAGCAGTTGAATCCTTGCAGAAAGCGATCCAACAACAGAAGAAAGATCTCAACGAATTGCTTGAAAAAATGCGAGAGACCGTGAGCGAAGCGGAATCGAGCGAACCTCTTTTGGCCGAACAGATCTACGACTCATTCCGCGAAGCCAAACAACAAGGACTCGAGCAACGACTCGACCAAATCCCGGGTCTTGTTGACCGGGGATTGGAAGAACCGGCTGTTCGGGCGACAAGCGAAGTCTCCAAGGGGATTCGAAACTTAAAGGAAAACATCGAGCAAGCTTCTGAAAGCGTGATTGGAAGCGAGCAGGAGTCATTGCGGCGGGCATTGAGCGAACTGAAACGTGCCCAACGCCAACTCGATGAGGAGATAGCGAGAAAAGACCCAAGTGGTGGTCAGTCCAGCCCAAGAGTCGATGGAGAAAGGAAAGAGGGTGAACAACAACCTCAAGCCGGACAACCTCAAGCCGGACAGCCACAAGCCGGACAACCTCAGGGCGGGCAACCACAGGACGGTCAACCACAGGACGGTCAACCTCAGGACGGTCAACCTCAGGACGGTCAACCTCAGGACGGTCAACCTCAGGGAGGACAACCTCAGGACGGGCAACCACAAGGCGGGCAACCTCAGGACGGTCAACCTCAAAGTGGGCAACGTGGCGGTGAGCGACAACGGAGCAATCAGCCAGCAAATAATACTGGGCGTGGAAGACTTGACCAATTGGCTGAGGAATCCGCACGCCAAGCGTCCGAGAGTGCACCTTTAACAGGCGAGAATTTTACGGAGTGGCTGGATTCCTTGCGCGATGCGGAAGAGCTAGTCCGCTCTCCAGAACTCCGAGCAGAGGCTGGCCGAATTCGAGAGGCTGCACGGTCGATGCGTATCGACTACAAGAGGCACGCCAAGGAACCGGAGTGGCCGCTCGTTCGCCGCTTGATTGCAGAGCCGTTAAACCAACTGCGAGAAAAGGTTCAGGAGGAATTGTTGCGGCAGTCTGCCGAACGCAACGCGTTGATTCCAATCGATCGCGATCCGGTTCCGGGTGTGTACCAACAACAACTTGATCGGTACTACGAAAATATCGGGAGTGGCAAGAGTCGATGATTCGTCTTTCGATAGTTAGCCTATTCGCCGAAGTCGACAGCAGCTACACGGATCTGGTATTCGCCAATGCGGGGTGGATGATATGGGTAGCATTGGCTGGCGCGTTGCTGGCGATTCTAACGCTGTTGTCGTATTGGCGTAGCTCGATGCCCTGGACGCTGAAGTCTCTTGGGATCTTGTTGCGATGTCTCGGTATTGGAATTCTGCTGGTATGCTTGCTGGAGCCGTTGGGAACGTTGGAGCGTCCTAAACCGCAAGCCAACGTTTTTGCTATTTTGGTCGACACGAGCAATAGCATTGAGGTTGTGAGCCAAGATCGTTTGCCACCGCAATCCGATAAAATCAAGGCGTTGCTCAGCGATGAGTCACAATGGCAAAGAAAGCTCTCCGATGATTTCCGTGTCCGTCGCTACACTTTTGATTCTGCGCTGGAGCCCGTCGATACATTCGAAGGGGTCGAGTACCGTGGGAAAGAGTCGGCGCTCTACGGGTCGCTAGCTTCGATCGCCGAACGCTTTCGAGGGCGACCGTTAGCTGGTGTCTTGTTAGTCACGGACGGACAAGCGACCGATCGATTGGATCGGGTGGACAACCTCGTCCTGCAACCTGCGGTGGATGCGTCGACGAGTGGGCCGCAAACCCGATCGCTTGGTCGATTGGGTTTCCCGGTTTACCCGGTTAGCGTCGGCAAACTGACCCATAGCCGCGACATTCGAATCGCCTCGATCACGACGCGACAATCGGATTTTGAGACAGCTCCCGTTACGATTCAGGCAAGCATCACGCACACCGGATTCGCAAACCAACTAGTCAAAGTGGACCTGATGGATGCGGGACTCAAGACGGTCCAATCTCAATCAGTGGTTCTCAAAAAAGATTCGGAACCGGTGAGCGTTGAATTCCGATTTCGACCAGAGAAATCCGGCGTTCAAGGCTATCAGATTGTGGTTGAAAAAGTACCTGTTGCACCATCGCCGACAGCGGATTCAGCGAAACCAGATCCTGATCCATTGGCAGCAACAGCATCTGGAATCGGCATCGGCCCAACTGCCCAATCCAAAGAATTGACGCTTGGTAACAATCGTCGTTTCCAAGTGGTAGACCGTGGGCGCGGCCCGTATCAAATTCTGTACGTAGCTGGTCGACCGAATTGGGAACACAAATTTCTGAAACGAGCCCTTGAGGAGGATGACGAGATTCAGCTGTCTTCGTTGATTCGCATTGCGAAAAAAGAGGCGAAGTTCAGTTTCCGAGATTCGCGGGTCGATTCTGCGAACCCTTTGTTTTCCGGATTCGAGGATGTGACTCCGGAAGAGAAAGAGAAGTACGATGAGCCTGTCTTTGCGAGGCTTGGCGGGACTAAGGCCGATCAACTTAAGAAAGGCTTTCCGAAAGACGCGGAAGAGCTTTTTGAATACAGCGCGATCATTTTGGATGATCTCGAACATGATTTCTTCTCTCTAGAACAGCAATCGCTATTGCGACAGTTCATCGCAGTCCGAGGTGGAGGTCTTTTGGTTCTGGGAGGCCAAGAGTCGATGCGTGGCAAGGGATTCCGAAACTCGGTTTTGAGCCAAATCCTGCCGGTCTACGGAGATGAAGGACTCTCAGAAGCATTGGCCACGAGTTCGGGGAACATTGCAGGTGGCGATGATACGCCGTCGGTCCGCTATCAGATGACACGTGAAGGTTGGCTGCAACCCTTTTTAAGGTTGGCTGAAAATGAGATCGCAGAGAAAGAGCGTCTGCAACGGATGCCCCCCTTCGAAGTATTGAATCGAACGAAGGGGATCAAGCCAGGCGCGTCGGTTTTGGCGGAAGCCTCGGTTTCGCCCGATGAGACCGTACCCGTGCTTGTGACGCAACGCTTTGGAAAAGGGCGTACCGCAGCGTTTATGATTGGCGACATGTGGCGATGGGGACTACATCATGATGGTCCGGGTAGTTCCCCTATCGGCCAATCATGGCGACAGATGGTCCGGTGGTTGATTGCGGATGTGCCAAAGCCCATACAAATGAAGCTAAAGGATGACGCCGCGTCATCATCGAAAACGGCGCATATCTTGGTGGATGTCAAAGGGACCGATTTTAAAGCGGTCGACAACGCGCAAGTCACCGTTTCGATCGTGTCCCCCAGTGGCAAGTCCTCGACCGCTCAGGCCGAAGGTTCGTCGGCCGTTGCTGGCCAATACGAATCGACATTCGTCGCTGAGGAAGAAGGAGTGTACACCGCCACATCGGAGGTCAAAGCGTTGGATGGGAGCGCCATGGGTTCGTCCCAACTGGGTTGGGTCTACGATCCATCAGCCCAAGAGTTTCAGGAGATCGGGGATAACACAAAAGTCCTAGAATCGATCGCTTCGGAAACGGGCGGTAGTGTGGTCGGCTGGAATGACCTTGATGCGTTCGTGTCCGATCTGCCGTCGAAGAAGGTCCCTGTGTCGGAAACACGCGTGTTCCCGTTGTGGCATCAAAGTTGGGTGCTTTTGTTCGCGATTGCTTGTATTTGCTTTGAGTGGGGGCTACGCCGCCGCTATGGGTTGGCATAAATGATAAACGGTTCTTGCTCCCCTATTCCCGTTTCGTACTCGTGCACGATCGCACGCGGAGCGGGCGACTGCCCCAACGACCTTGTGTCGTTGGACAGCAAGTTTGGTCTGCTAAACACCGTACCGCGGAGCGGTCGCGGCCCCCACGTGCTTGTCACGTGGGTGAGAAAGTTTCCGCATTGTTTCGTGCCACTTCAGCGACCCATGGCACTGGTCCTGATGGCGTTGCTCTATGTAACAACAAACGGATTCTTCGCGCCCCCGAAAACCACTGCCGCCGAACCGGACGCCCCCACTCGCTCCATTTTGATTGTCGTTGGGGCTCCCGGCGAAGAAGAATACGCGAAGTCCTTTCGCGAATGGGCCGAGCGATGGAGGACTATCTGTACCTCCAATTCGAGCAAGGTGGAATGGATAGATGGTACTAAACCGAGCGAGGCCAATACCAAGTCAGATCATGATCGCATCTTGGATTGGATTTCGGAAAACCCCAAAGCGAAAGAGCACTGGATCGTCTTGATCGGACACGGCACGAGCGATCGAGACGCAACGAAGTTCAATTTGCGAGGTCCGGATATTTCGGCGGAAGAGTTGGGGAAAGCGATCGGTAATCAAGATTCCAGATGGGTGATTATCAACTGCGCTTCGAGCAGTGGTCCATTTATCAATCCGCTGTCGGGCAAGAATCGCGTGGTGATCACAGCGACCAAGAGTGGTTCAGAGCAAAACTATGCCCGCTTTGGTGACTACATTTCCCAGTCGATCTCGGACCCTGAAGCAGACTTGGATCATGATTTTAGCGTTTCGATCTTAGAGGCGTTTCTGGCTGCATCCAATCGTGTGGCTCAGTTCTATGCCAACGAAGAAAGGCTCGCATCCGAACAAGCACTATTGGACGACAATGGAGACGCCAAGGGAACGCCAGCCGTCTTCTATCGTGGAGCGAGGTCCATCAAAGCGCCCGCCGAAGGTTTGCAAGTCGATGGTCTGCTCGCCGGTCGAATCATCATTTCGACAACCGCACAACCCGATCGCTTGACAGACAATCAGCGAAGCCAAATCGACAACTTGGAAACGCAAGTGGAAGGCCTGCGTAAGCGCAAAAAAGAAATGCCTGAGGAGGATTACTATCAAGAACTTGAGAAACTTTTCCTTCAGATAGCAAGTATTCGGGGATTGCTTTAGTTGCTTAACGCTGGCGAGAACTTCAGCTACCATTAGGCATAAGCCCAACGGCATTCATCTTGGAATAACCTCGCAGTTCTTCGGAGTAAACCATTCATCGTGCGTACTTATTCGAATTCTCTTTCCATGGCGATACTCTTTTCAGCCATGTACCCTTTCGCGCGATTCAGCATGTCTCAAGAAACCAGCCTCGAATCGAAGTCACCCACCATCGGGCGTTACGACAGACCCTCTGGCCCCATCGGGCAAAGTCGTTCGGTCGTTATGGCGAGTAACGCAATGGCTTGTACGAGCGACCCTCGCGCTACGCAAGCGGCGCTTCAGGTATTGTCCAAAGGTGGGAGTGCGGTCGATGCAGCCATAGCGGCTAATGCAGTGCTTGGTGTCGTAGAACCCATGAGTTGCGGCATGGGAGGTGATCTGTACGCCATTGTTTGGGAGGCCAAGACGGGTCAGATTCACGGACTCAACGCCAGCGGTCGCAGCCCTATGAAAATCAATCGCGATGTCTTTGCTGCTCGCGACTTGAAACAGATACCGCTCCAGGGTCCACTTTCATGGAGTGTTCCTGGTTGCGTCTCAGGCTGGTTGGACCTTCATTCCAAATTTGGCATTTTGCCTGTTGCCGATATTCTCGCGCCAGCCATTCGATTGGCGGATGAGGGTTTCCCTGTTTCACCCGTGATCGGAGGCTTTTGGTCCAAGGCGGATCAGAACTTCGCGAAGTGGTCGGATTCGCAAAGGACTTTTTTGCTCGAGGGCAAGCGACCACCACGAGCAGGCGATCTGTTTCGCAATCCGCGATTGGCCGAGTCCTACCGCAAAGTCGCAAACGGTGGCGCAGAGGTATTTTATCGAGGCCCGATTGCCGAGGAGATCGTTCGATTTAGCAAGTTAAACGGTGGATACTTTGAGTTGGAGGATTTCGCAAATCATCGCAACGAATGGGTGAAGCCGATCTCGACGAAATACCGAGGCTATGATGTTTGGCAGATTCCGCCGAATGGACAAGGGCTGTCGGTCTTGCAAATACTAAACGTGTTGAGCGAACATGACGTAGCCGCGATGGGTTGGGGCTCGCCGGAATACCTTCATCTGTTGGTAGAAGCAAAAAAACTTGCATACGCTGACCGTGCTAGATTCTATGCGGACATGGCTTTTGAAAATGTTCCGGTGGAAGCACTGAACTCAGTACAGTATGCCCGCCAACAATTGAAACGGATCGACCGCACGAAAGCCGCAACGCAGGTAGATGCAGGAGACCCGAAACTCGTTCAAGGCGACACTGTCTACCTATGCGTCGTCGACAAAGATCGAAATTGTTGTTCGCTGATCCAAAGCAACTACCATGGGTTTGGAAGCCAAGTGGTTCCCGGTGACGTTGGGTTTGCGATGCAAAATCGCGGCAATCTATTCTCGCTCGATGCGAATCACCCGAATCGATTAGAGCCCGGTAAACGTCCGTTCCACACCATTATCCCGTCGCTGGTCACTCGCGACGACAAGCCCGTGTTTGTCTTTGGTGTGATGGGTGGCGACATGCAACCACAAGGTCAAGTGCAAGTCCTGGTCAATTGGATCGATTTCGGTATGAACATCCAAATGGCCGGCGATGCGGCCCGTGTTCGCCACGAAGGAAGCCAGACGCCAACCGGAGTCGAGGCGGATCCAAAAGGTGGCGTGGTCCATTACGAATCTGGGATTTCATCGGATGCGGTTCGTGCGCTCGAAAAAATGGGACACAAGACTCAATCGAGCCGCGGATCGATGGGCGGCTATCAAGGGATCCTGATCGATTGGGAACGCAATCTCTTGCAAGGTGCAACGGAAAGTCGAAATGATGGAGTCGCGTTGGGGTATTAGGGGTATTAGCCTGCCTTGGTAAATCTTCGCTTTCGCGCGTTTCGGTTGAAATGAGCCCAACGGGCTTATCTTGCAATCTTGCAAATCATGGCCTGCAATCGAGCTTGATTTTTTGTCACGTTTTCCCTAGCCTGCATTCTTACGGGCTTTGTTGTTCGCGCGATCATGGCAGTCTACTCTCGATGGCTAAACGCATCCTAATTGTTCGCCTTTCCGCAATTGGCGATTCTATTTTGAGCGTCCCCGTTCTGACTTCGCTTCGCCGCAATTTCCCAACTGCCGAAATTGGCTGGGTGACCGAACGCGCTTCGGCCCAACTGATTCAGGGGCATCCTGCACTGGATCAATTGTTTGTCACGTCCAAGAGTACCTTCAAAAAACCGAGGGATCTTTGGGAATTGGGCAAACAGCTTAGGCAATGGAAGCCTGACATAACGCTCGATTTACAGGGTTTAACCAAAAGTTCGCTGATCGCTTGGCTCTCGGGTGCAAAGAACCGTATTGGTTTTCATCATGGCCAATTCGATGGCAGGGAACTAAGTACTTGGTTCAATAACCAACTTTTTCAAGCAGATGCAGAACACATCGTAGATCGTGGGCTCGAGATGCTTGGATTGCTCGGAGTGAGTGACAAACGCGTTGAGTTTAATCTGCCGGAAATGAATCAAGACACTGAATTCGCCGACAAAGTATTGCAGTCCATCCATTTTAAAAGTCCCTTCGCCATTGTGAATGTTGGCGCCGGCTGGCCATCCAAAATTTGGCCTTCGGATAGATATGCTAGCGTTGCAAAACACCTCGGACAACTTTGGGGTGTACCAAGTTTGGTCGTCTGGTCGGGTGAACAAGAACGAGCTGCGGCGGAACAAGTCATCGGCCAATCAGGTGGGTTCGCCCAGCTATCCCCATCCACAACCCTAACGCAACTAAGAAGCCTAATCAGGCGATCCTGTTTGTTTATTGGTTCGGACACTGGACCAATGCACTTGTCTGTAGCGGTTGGCACACCCACGGTTGGCATGATTGGGCCGATGCCGATCCAACGTGTTCGACCCTATGGTGCGAACAATGTCGGAATTCAAAAAAGTCGATTGCCTGAATCGAAGATGTCCGATCGAAAGTCGGACTGCGTTCCAATGCTCTCCATCCAGATCGAGGATGTCATCCTAGCTTGCGACACCATAATGCATCGATTGGATCAAGCGAGTGCAAAGGCAGCGCAGCTAACGGACACTTCCGAAACAGCATTGATTCGTTCGTCCTGTATCCAGTAGATTACCCAAACTTCCATCGATGTGCGTTGCATCGCGGCACTTGTTTTGAAAAGGATCACGCCAATGACCTCCATCGATCTCACAACGCTTGCAATGCGAGTGCACGGCGAATTGTTCGCTCGTAATCATGATCATGTCATCACGGGTGCAGCTCCGCTGGCGGACGCCCAAGCAGGACAGATCACGCTGATTGACCACGAAAAATATTTACCTCGGTTACAAGAATCGCGGGCGACCGCCTGCGTAACGAATCGATCCTTTCCAGAAATTTCAATTTCGCAAATTGTCGTTGCGAATCCGCACGAAGCCTTTAGCAAGATATGCGAGCTTTTTCGACCACAAAACCTCATAAAGCGGGCGTATGGGATCGATCGACTTGCCAGCGTTGCATCGTCTGCTCAAGTCAGCGAAAGGGCTTTCGTGGAAGCCTTTGCAAGCGTCGCCGAAGATTCGTCGATCGATGAGGGAACGCATCTGCACCGAGGCGTTACCGTCATGGCAGGGTGTCGTATCGGCAAGAATTGCCAGCTATTTCCTGGAGTCGTCTTGTATCCTGGAACTGTACTCGAAGACCGAGTCATTTTGCATGCAGGGTGTGTACTCGGTGCACATGGCTTCGGTTTTCGCATGGAAAACGGATGTCATGTCCCAACCGCTCAACTCGGATGGGTTCATATCGAAAGCGATGTCGAGATCGGCGCCAACTCAACGGTGGACCGCGGCACTTACGGGGCAACCCGTATCGGATGCGGTACCAAGATCGATAACCTGGTGATGATTGCTCACAACTGCAACATCGGTAAGCACAATCTGATTTGCTCGCATGTCGGCGTAGCTGGCAGTTCGAGTACCGGCGACTACGTTGTGTTGGCAGGCCAAGTTGGCGTGCGCGACCATATCCACATCGGTTCTCGAACCATGGTGGGAGCTCAGGCAGGTGTCGTTGCGGATACGGGTGAGGACAAGGTCTTGCTGGGTAGTCCCGCTATGCCACGAAACGAACAAGCCTTGATTTTCGCAGCACTGAACCGACTTCCGGAGCTTCGAAAGACTGTCAAGCAATTGTCCAAGCAAGTCGATCAACTGCAACAACCGAAAACCGCACCGGTATGAGCACCTCGGAATCGATCGGTATCGTTGCAGGCTGGGGAGAGTATCCTTTAGCCGTGGCACGTGCATTGCGAGAAAAAGGGCATACGGTTGTCGTGGCTGCCGTTTATGGTCATGCACCAAAAGAGATCGAGGCATTATCGCATCATGTGAAGTGGATTGGCGTTTGCAAGCTCGGCGGGATGCAGAAGTTCTTTCAACAACATGGCGTAAAGCACGTCTGCCTGTCGGGAAAGTTGTTCAAGGATCGAATCCTGTTTCATGGTTGGGGATGGATGGAGCATTTTCCAGATTGGGAGTGCATTAAGACGATGCTACCTATGTTTTACTTTCGTCACGTCAATACGAACGATGATTCGTTGCTCGGCGCAGTGGTGGCATCGTTTAGTCGACATGGTATCAAGACGATTCCGGGTACGGATTTCGCGACACAACTGATCGCTGAGGCTGGTGGACTTACACGACGTAAGCCGTCCAAATCAGAACTCGATGACATTGAGTTCGGTTGGTCCATCGCCAAGCAAATGGGTGGCTTGGACGTTGGGCAAAGCGTCACCGTTCGAGACCGCACGATACTGGCGGTAGAAGCGATCGAAGGCACCGATGCGTGCATTGTACGGACAGGCCAGATTTGTACGCGTGGTGGATTTACGTTGGTCAAAGTTGCCAAACCGCAGCAAGACATGCGGTTCGATGTTCCTACCATTGGCCCGCAAACCATCGAAAAGATGAAGCTTGCAGGGGGCAAAGTGATCGCCATCGAAGCGGGGAAGACGATTCTCATCAACCGCGAAAAAACCCTTCAAATGGCTGACGAGCTCGGCATCGCGATATTGTCTCGCGTCTAGGACATGATTCGCATTTCCCTGAGCTTACAGAATGGGTAGTGGAGCAGACAAGGTTGGCCGGTTTGCGATTTGCGTTACCAATGATCTAACGACGCCTCGACAGATATTCTCAAATGGCTTGGCAATGTTTGGGTCGCGAAGCACATCCGCTAAGCGACCTTGGTCGGATTCGCTTCGCAATGGAATTTGAATGGGGACTTCACCGAGGAACGGAACACCGAGTTCTTCTGCTTTCGCCCTCGCGCCACCTTTGCCAAAAATGTCAAAGGTTTTACCTGATTCGGGATCGGTAAAGCCGCTCATATTTTCAACCACTCCGAGCACCGGCACTTTCGTCTTTTCAAACATAGAGATAGCCTTGCCGGCATCCAACAATGCTACTTCTTGAGGAGTGCAGACAATGACGACCCCAGAGAGCGGGAGCAATTGCGAAAGCGTCAACGCAACGTCACCCGTGCCGGGTGGCATATCGATGATCAAATAGTCCAGTTCACCCCAAGCCGTGTCGCGAAGGAACTGCGTAATGGAACCATGCAACATTGGACCACGCCAGACAACAGCTTGATCTTTGCCAACCAAGAATCCCATCGACATGACTGGCATTTCACCGGACTTGATCGGCTGAATCTTGCCATCGACGATTTCAGGACGGCCATCGAGTCCTAACAAGTGCGGAATGCTTGGACCATAAACATCTGCATCCATCAAGCCAACCTTGGCTCCCATTCGGCCGAGCACAATCGCTATCGAAGCCGCGAGAGTGCTCTTGCCAACGCCCCCTTTACCAGCAGCCACCGCGATCACGCTTTTGGCCTTCAATCCAATCTGTCCGATGGTCGGGGCAGGGCGATAAGTTATATCGAGCTGAACGTTGACGTGCTTGATTCCAGTGACCGTTGTAAGCAAATGATCGCGGAGAGAGTCTGCAATTTCGGTTGCGATGGGCTGCATCATAGAGGTCAAGCTTAAGCGACAACCAACCACTCCTTCCGAGACCGTCCAATCGCTGACTTGGCCTGTCTTTGAAATGGCACGACCACTTTCGGGCTCCTTGAAGGACTCGAGTGCGGATTGTAGCTGTTGGTGAATATCGATGTCGAGCATATGAAAAAGCAGGATGCGAGGAATGGGGGAAGAATTTCGCCGATGCTTACAAGTTACGGGTTTTTGCGTTCCAGCAGTTCGTTCGTATGTGCTAGTAACTGTTCAAACTCTTCTTGATCTAACCAGATGTAGGAGCCGACCAAGTCGCCTGTGGAGTTAACGAGGCAAAAGCGATCCGGGTGACCCCGCTTCTCAACTCCACCCAGGAAAAATTTCTCGGTCCCAACTCGGACGATTGTGTCGATTGGCCCGGTCAAAAACAACCATCTATCTTTGTCCGCTTGAAACTTGTCCGCGTACGAGCTGAGCACTTCCGGTGTATCCATTTCTGGGTCGACAGAAATGCTCACGAACTTGATTGGCTTACCTTTGAACTTGTTTTGCAACAATTGCATTTTGTTGCTTTGGCGAGTGCAAGTACCCGGGCAGGTTGAGAAGAAAAAGCATGCGATGTAAGGCTCGCCGCGAAGGTCTTCGGACTTGAGCGTTTTGCCACTGCGTTCGGTTAACTCAAACTCGGTCAGCCAACCCTGCTCTTTCTTGGCCCCCTCAACAAGCTGCTTGATCGCATTGCGGCGGCCTGGGTCGGGGATTTGTGTTCGTGCAGAAGGGTTATCGTCATCGACTTCCATCGAGAGAACGTTGGTTTCCGTCCGTGCTCGTTTTGCTTTGTCGATGGTTGTGAACGGTCCACGAAAATAGAGGGCCGCAATCGTACCCGCCAAGAGACCAGCCGCAATTCCAAGAACGCGTGGAGCACTAGCAAGTTTCATCAAGCAAATCCCCTTCGGTAATCATTCTGAAGCCCTTGTGAGCAAGAGTCTCGAGGGCTTGCTCAGTATTGTCGACCATGATTGCAACTGCTGGTTCGCCACGCGGTCGAAAGATAAGCGGATAAGCCTGAATGATATTGATTTCAGCTTGCAGCAAGGCAGTGCATATTTGCAGCAGTGGTTGTCCCCCATCGGGCAGTTCTACTCCGATCAAATCGCTTTCGATGATCGCCAGCCCGGCACGTTCCAGGATTTCGCGACCGCGTTCGGGGTGACTTAACAAGAATCGAACAAACGCGCATTCTGCGGAATCATTGATCGAAAGGGCCACGATGCGAATTCCCGTACCTTCGAACCGCCGCACGACTTCCAGAAGTTGGCCAACTCGATTCTCTAGGAAAACGGTGAATTGGCGGATGGTTGGGTAGTTGCGGCCTCGCATGGTTTCAAACGAGATGGAGGATCCTTCTCCCGTGCTCATGATTGGAACTTTCTGAATTCGATGTCTGTTGGTCAAATCAAACAGACAGTTTACCAGAAAGGATTCTTTTCGCAAAACTTCCATCGACGCCGCAATCGTCCGGCTTTGGCAGCCCTGCCCGGTCCGCAGCCCATTAGGTTAACGAAACTTGCGATTGAAAGAATCGACATCGAACGGATCTTTATTGGCAGACGACTTACTGGCGTCCGTTCCATTGAACTTCTGCTCAAGCTTTTCAATGGTCGACTCAAGGTCCGCGATCTCAGATCCGGACAGAAAAACCGCAGGCGCAGCTGTTTTGGCTGGTTTCGACAGTTTCGCATCACGATTTTGAGAATCGTCCGACTTTCCAAGCGACGCCCGAGATGGACGTGTGTTTGGCGCGACCGGTACCGTTGCGATTGCCTGTGTGACCGTTGAGGCGTTAGCGGTTTGCGCTGGGATCGCTGCACTTGGGTATTGAGCTGGCATCGTCGTTTCAATGCGTTGGGATAAGGCCAGAGATTTCACCCACTGATTGATGCGATCAATATGTCCTCGATCGCTCTCTTTGGCTGGATTGAGACTTGGGTTTCTCAGAATTCCATGAGCTTTGGTCGCATACGCCAATAACGCGCTATCTTGGACACGTTCGCTATCGATGTACCGAAGCACTTCATGCAAGTCGTTCGTTAGAACAGTTAAGGCTTGATCACCCACCGGCTGATAAACGTGAAAATCGGATTTCCCGAGCAACCCGTGGCAACCGGATTGTCCGCATCGAGTTACCAAGATGGGTAGGACCGACGTCTGAAATGTCTTTCGGATGTAGCCAGGTATTTCACGATTGGTCCATTCCTCGGGGCGATTGCGTTCGAGCAGCGGAGGCGATTGCTTCGGCATTTCTGCGCTGGCTTGAACGACTTCGCTTGAATTGGTCTCAACGGATTGATTTTCATTTTTATTCTTTAACAAAGCTTCGCGAAGCAGATGTTCAAGCTGTTTGAATCGAGGCGAACCGGATGCCGTCTTCTCGAGGGCTTGGAAGTGTTCGATGGCGTGATCGACTAGATTCTGCTGGATACACCAATGGGCAAGATGCCAATGTTCCCCCGTCCCCCAAGTTCGAACGCCTGCTCGCTGATGAAGATAGAGCGATTCGAGCGTAGGACCAACATGCTCAATCTGCTTAGGATCGAGCAACAACGTGCTGTTCCCATCGATCATGATAGCAATGCGATCCGCTTGTTTCGAAATTTGACCTTTCAGAACATTCCCGTTCTGGAGCAGCACGAAAACCTGTTTCGACGACAAGTCGTCCCCGCGTACCTGAATGCAAGCAGCAATGGCGGAACTAAACACTCCTACTATCAAAAGCGTGCGCAGAAACATAGCTGCTCGACCATGAAAACGAAGATGGGATGAAAGCACGACGCGTTGAATTCGCTAGCATGCATACCGTGGGAGACTAGCAAATCCCCCTCCCCAGAATCAAGACACGCTTCTATGCATTAACAAACTTTTGGTCGTGTTTTTCGCGACGAGCAAGTTCGAGGTCGTGATCAACCATGATCCTTGCAAGCTCCCGAACGTCGGTCGCTGCTGTCCAACCAAACTTCTGTTTTGCCTTACTTGCATCACCGAGCAGCAGGTCTACTTCAGCCGGTCGGAAGTACCTTGGATCGATTTCAACGTACTTACTCCAGTCGAGATCGAGTTGGCCAAACACCAGATCCAAGAATTCCCGAATCGTGCGAGTTTCACCCGTGGCGATCACAAAATCGTCGGGTTCATCTTGCTGCAACATCATCCACATCGCCTCCACGTAATCCTTGGCATAACCCCAATCACGCTTTGCATCTAAATTCCCAAGAAAAAGTTTCTCTTGTAGTCCTAGCTTGATGCGAGTCGCTGCTCGCGTAATCTTGCGAGTTACGAATGTTTCACCCCGACGCGGTGATTCGTGATTAAAAAGAATGCCGTTGCATGCAAACATGTTGTAGCTGCGACGGTAGTTGATCGTTTGGAAAAACGCGTATACCTTGGCGCAAGCATATGGGGACTGTGGGTTAAATGGCGTCTTTTCCGTTTGCGGGGTTTCAAGCACCATGCCATACATTTCGGAACTGCTGGCCTGATACACCCGAACTTGTTTTCGCTTGTTCAACAACCGAGCGGCTTCCAGCACGTTTAGCGAACCAACGCCATCGCTCATCAAAGTATAAACAGGCTGGTCGAATGAAACGCGAACATGACTTTGTGCCCCAAGATTGTAGATCTCGTCCGGTTCAGTCTCTTGGACTAAATTGGTGAGAGCTTGGCCATCCGTCAAATCTCCATAGTGCAGCAACAATTGAGGCTTTTCGTGGATGTCGCGATAAAGGTGATCAATTCTGCCGGTCGAAAAACTGCTCGATCGACGAACTAATCCATGCACTAAGTAGCCCTTTTCGAGCAATAATTCTGCCAAATACGATCCGTCTTGACCAGTAATACCTGTGATGAGCGCTGATCGTACCATTAGAATTTCGAATACTCATAGTAAGGAGGAGCTTAACGCTTGGGTTTACGAAAAACCCAAGTTGATCCGTTGTAATCTCGGCACAGTGTAACGAACGCACATATGCTTGTTCAAGTCAAAGTGGTATTGGATTTGCGAGATTCCTGTGTAATCGAGATTCCCGTGTAATGTTGACCTGACCATTGAAATCGTACTGGATGAAAATCGGAACTCAAAAAAACCTCGGCCGATAGGCCGAGGTTTTCAAGTTTTGATGGTCTTCAGTCGCGGGATGGAACCTATCCTGCCCGTGTGAGACCCTAGTTTGAAGCAACTTTGTTTGCGTTGTGCTCGGAATCAAATTTGAAACTTAGTTCCAACTTATCGCCACCGATCAGTCGGATGGTCTTTTCCTTGGTCACGCCTTCGTATGTCACCTCGATCTTATAGTCATCCCATGCTTCGCCTTCGCGTAATTGTTTGGTCCGATAGACCCGCGACGAGCCATCCGACTTTGTTGCGTTTTGGGCCAAAACAACCTTTGCATTTTCTGGGACGTTCAAGGTCAAAATCGTTTCGACCGGATCGTCTGCCTTCTTCATATCGAACGTCAGCACTTCCCCGTAGCCGCTATTGACCACTACTGTCTTGTTTTGAAATACTTCCGAGCCGTCTTCGTTGGTCAAAACGGCCTTTACTTCAAATCGATAGGCTTCGTTTTCTTTCAGATTACGGCTGACAAAGTGTCGTAGATCGCCGGTCGTTGTGGTCAAGTTTCCGTTAACGAAAACCTTAGCCGATTCGGGCAATTTCACCGTCAGATGAACTTCGTTTGGCTCAATCGTAACGCCGGACGCCAGCTTGCTTGAGGATTGGGCTGCAGAAGCCCTGCTCGACATAATCGGACTATATCCACTGAATCCGCTTTCCATCGGAATTGACGGAGCAGAACCTTCGATATTGCCATAGTACAGCGATGAGCCGGAACTGCTGCCGCTGTAAGAATTACCGAACGAACCACCAGAGGAATAACTACTGCCGTAATAGGCACTCCCTCCCGACGAGCCTCCGCCGGAGGATCCTCCGCCGGATGATCCTCCGCCGGATGATCCTCCATAGTATCCGCCACCCGAACTGCCGTAGCTCGAGGAGTAACGAACTGGGGCGTATCCACCAGAAGATCCGCCACCAGAAGATCCACCACCAGAAGATCCCCCGGATGAACCATAGTAGGCTGACCGCGCAGTCACTTTCGCATGAACATGGTCATGGATTTTAGCGTGAAGTCGACGCAGTGGTCCAACGTGACCGCCGGAAGAACCCCCGCCCGAAGAACCCCCGCCCGAAGAACCGCCGCCCGAAGAACCGCCGCCCGAAGAACCGCCGTAATAGCCGCCGCTTGAACCATATCCAGCAGAATAACCTCCGCTTGAACCGTACCCGCCGCTGCTACCTCCGCTTGAGCCATGGCCCGCATTGACCGCGCCCGCACCTGCAAAAAGCAACGCAACGAGCGTTGATCCCGACAACCATTTCAATGTATTTCTCATGACGTTCCTCCGGTTCCATGGGTTAAACTGCGTTACCTCGCAGCAAAAACAATAGCTCTCTGAGGATATCCAAAACTCAAGTTAATTCAAGAAGACTAGGTTGTTTTTAGGGAATAGGCAGAATGGGATGGCTAGAAATTTCCAATGATTCGATTGTAGGACCACCAGCAGATCGCCGCACAGGCGGCAATCATGAGACTTGTGTACAAGACATTGATGACCGACCACACAATTTTTTCGATGCGCGAAAAAGCTGGACTCATCCACAAGAGCGGCAAACCTAGAAAGCCAGTGACCGCGAAAAGAATTGCAAGAATCATTCCCTTGGAGCCGAGTAGACGATTCTTGGCGGAGTTTTTTGGACTCAACTAACTTTGCTTCCTTCGCTTAACCAAATGAACTAGCCGTAATTACGCGGGCAGCCGCCCCTCGGCAATCTCTTGTTCCCACTGCCGTATCAACGGCCAATCAATCGCGCATGTTCCAAAATCGGACAAATGCAAGTAGCTTTGCAACCGCGTTAGAACCCCGTCAATCATGGACGGGTCCTTTCGGAAATAGGGACCATGACTCGGTAAAAGCCAATCGATTTCTGCATCGCGGATTCGTTCAAGCGACTTGATAAAGGATGGAATATCGCTGCCATGATGGGCATCGATTGCCCCAACTCCGCCGTCTCGATAGATATTGTCACCGCTGAGCAAGAGTCTGTTTAATCGAAAAGCCAACTGACTATCGGCGTGCCCAGGAGTCGACCAAACCTCAAGCTCAATATTGCCAATCTTAATGACATCTCCATTGTTAACATGCTTTTCGACTGTAACGGGAGGCATGGACTCGCTAATTCCCTGGGCATGGATTTCGGCAAAGGTTTGAACGCGGTCACCCGCTTCTAGTAGGGCGGCAGCTTTGGGATGCGCCGTAATCGAAGTTTTGAGAAGTTGTTTGGCCTTTGCGAAACCCTGACTGTGATCCACATCTGCGTGCGTTGCGATCAGCGATTTGCATTTCGAAAGAGGAAAGTCCAGTTCTCTCACTAGATCAATAACTTCCTCAACGGAGTCTTCGTATCCAATGTCGATCAGCACCCATTCATCGGCGTCGTAAATCAAGTACACGTTACAGCCGATCAAGTGACCAGCCTGGACATTGATCTCAATAACATTTGGAAAGATTGGTTTTCGCTGAAGCATTAATTGTTTCTGCAGTTTGTCAAATTGGTCTGTGATGGTATCGCAAGCAGATTTTAGAGTGCACAGTTGCAATTGAGCAACGCTTGGGCATCTGTTTCACTGTCATTTTCAGGGCCATTTGCTAAGTTTTTCCCAATCCTTCCAGGAGAGATCGCAATCCCTCGCGATAGGACGGAAAAAGAAACGGATAGGACAGCTCAAGTTGGATGCGGTCATTGCTAATGCGCTTGTTGCCATCACTTCGCGAAGTCGTGTTGCTCGTCGAGTTCGATTCAAGCGTTTCGAAAACCGGACGGGGCCAATTTCCTAACTGCGAGATAAATTCGTAATACTCACGTCGAATAACAGGCTGGCCATCGCTAACACAATAGAGGCTTCCGATCGTCTTTCGGTTCGAGACGCAAACCACAATCGACGCCAAATCGGCCACATGAATCAAGTTCAAATAGCTATCCGGATCCGCTCTCAAAGGCATTTGGTCACGGATGGACTGCCATCGTGGAACGCGACTGGGACCGTAGATTCCTGCCGGCCGCAAGATCACATATCGATTGGATTCCAGATTGTTGGCGAGCCATTGTTCTGCTTCCCAGGCTGCGATCGAGCCTGGACGATTCGGACCAACTTTCGACTTTTCATCAACCCAATCGCCTGGGGAAGTGTTGCCGAACACTCCCGTTGTGGATAGATAAATCCAATCCACGGTGTTGCGAGAATCGGCAGCTAGCAGTAGGTGTTTCAGGTTAACTAAACCGCGAGTGTGAGTCTCGTGAGGAACAAAGTCTGGCTGTGGAGCGTGTGAAACGGCAACGAGCAGCGTCGAGGGTTCGGATGTTGCCATGCATTTTCGCAATTCGCCCCAGTTATCTTGGTCGTTGGGTAGACTTCCCGATAGCCAGTTCCAGCGAATCGGCCGAATACCTAGCTTGCCAAGTTCGTCCGATCGAGTGCCGTCGCGGGTAAACGCAAATACCTTATCGCCCGATTGAAGCCATTTCGCAGCGACTTGCATTCCGACATAGCCGCAGCCCGCGATCAATCTCGTTGTCATCAGGATTGCCCCAAACCGATTCCGACACCCATGTCTAAATCGGCACCACCGCTACAAAACCCCTGCATTTTAGTGCGGGGCCGGTTGCTTTCTGAAGTTTCTTGAGACAAACGGGTTTCATTTTTGAGATTGTTAGCGAATAATCACACCCACACGACGTTTTGTGCGGATTGTCCTTGGAATGATTGCGACCAACATTGTATGGAGTCTACCTTGCCAAGAGAATGGTGCAACTTTGAGAATCGACGCTCTCGCCTCAGTTTTTGGCTAGTGTTGGCGGCGACGGGATTCCAAGTGGTTTCGCAAATGTCGGTCGTTTCGGCACAAGAGCTTCGGCAACCACCGGTGCAGGCCAAGCCGCTCCAACGTTCGATGCTCAAGCCATCGTTGCCGAACTCGGATTTCAAAATATCAGAACGGGCTTCCGGATTTACTTCGGTAAGCGTGGAGCCCGGTCTAGAAAGTGTTCTTCGCGGCAACGAACCCAAGAACAAATTGGAGCTCATCGCGCTTCAAAATCAACAAGCCAAAGTTGCAGAAAAGATCAACGCCGTGACCGTCAATCTGCAGCATGGCAGCACACAGGGAAGCGGTGTGATTATTACCGGAGATGGCTATATCTTGACCGCAGCGCACGTGGCGGGTCGCCCCAAGCAACGCATCAATATCATCTTGCAAGACGGAACGCGAATCGAAGGGGAGACGATGGGGGTGAATCGGAACATGGATGCAGGCTTGGTTGTTATCACACAACCCATGCGCGACTCCAAGCTTGACCCTTGGCCCCATGCAACGATCGGCGTCTCATCCGACTTGAAAAAAGGACAATGGTGCCTAGCAACTGGGCATCCAGGTGGATGGACACCGGATCGGCCCGCCGTTTTACGTGTGGGGCGTCTTTTGAAGTTCCTACCCTCCACGCTCATTACCGACTGCGCCTTGATCGGTGGCGATAGCGGCGGACCGTTGTTTAATCTCAATGGTGAACTAATCGGGATCCACAGTCGGATCGGTGTCGATGTAGATGACAACATGCACGTTCCCGTCGACGTCTTCGCCGAAAGCTGGGACCGACTGGTGAAAAACGAAGCATGGGGTACCTTGCCGGGCTTCAAGCCCGCGATCGGAGTTCGCGGGGCGACAGACCCAGGAAGCAGCGATATGTGCAAAATCGCTCTCGTCGACGCAGGTGGGCCTGCGGACAAAGCGGGAATCCAAGCCGGCGATATCATTCTCAAGTTCGATAGTTTGACTGTCCAAAACTTCGACGATCTCAAGGAAGCGGTTGATTCCGTTACGCCTGGCGAGCAAGTCGTCGTCGAACTGCAAAGGGACGGAGTCAAAAAATCATTACGGCTTATCGTGGGCGTCCGTGAATAGAAAACAAAGTGTTTCCATTGTCGGCCCAAATATGACTACAATGACTACTTCAGCAAATAGTTTTTTAGCAACCGAAGGCAAGCCCAGATGAAGAATTGGCTCTCATGGATTGTTGGCGGAACCGTCGCGGCTAGCGTTGTAACCTACGCAAGCTTGGGTGATCCAACTCTAGATCTGTTGAATTCGGTTCGTTCAATCGAACAAAGTTGGTCTTTCGCGGATGCCTCACGAGATGCGGATGCCTCACGAGACCACGATGAGTCTGACAGATCGCACGAACTCTCCGTGCAGAACTTCGACTCGGAATTCGAGACCAAATCCCGATTGGTTCAGCAACGAGGAAACCCTCGATTTGGTCGAGAATCGCAAGATGGGAGCAATCGAGCGAATCACCGTAACCAGCCCGCGACTTTGAAGGCCTTTCGTGAATCGGTCGGCGATCACTGGAAGTCCACCGTTCATGTCCTCGAAAAGAACCGGCAAATCGCCCTCGGCGCGACCGTTTCAACAGATGGCTGGATTGTTACCAAATCGAGCGAAGTTCCGGATGGCAAGATCGACGTACGATTGTTCGACGGATCCAAGGCCGAAGGGATGGTTAAAACGCGTCGCAGTGACCTGGATTTAGCGCTTATCAAGATCGAACGAAGCGGTCTTCCTGTGATCGCTTGGGATACAAATGCCGATGTGCCGGTAGGCGGTTGGTTGATAAGCTCCGACAATCGAAATTCGCCGGTTGCCATTGGGGTTTTAAGTGTTTCGAGCAGAAACGTGCCCCGCGCACGCGCTGTGCTCGGCGTTACCCTGGTGGAGCCACCCGCTAGTGGGAAAGGTGCGTTAGTCGAACGCGTCGTCGAAGGGAGCGGTGCCGATCGAGCCGGAGTTCGAACAGGGGACGTCATTCACCGAATCAATGGCGATGCGCTCATAACGCGTAAAGAAATTCTGGATCGACTCGGAGGTCTGGCAGCCGGACAACGCGTGGATGTCGGCATCCAACGCGAAGGAAACACCGAATCCTTGACGGCCCAGATGATGGATCTCAACCAATCGCTTCTCGATCCAACCGAAATGGAAGTAAACGGCGAGATCAGTGCCCGCGCAACTGGATTTCAAAAAGTGATTCAGCACGATTCCGTCCTTGCTCCGAATCAGTGCGGTGGACCCGTTATCGATATCTACGGAAACGCCATCGGTATCAACATTGCCAGAGCAGGACGCGTGTCGTCGTACGCCATCCCAGCCAAAATCGCTGCACCTGCCATCGCAGATATGCTCAACTCGGCGATCGCAAAGCCGACTTCGAACAGCTCCAACGTGGTACAGGCTTCTCGGCCAACACCACCGACCAACTCGTTTGGCTTACCAGCTTCCGTTCCAGGGGGTATCTCCATCGAAACGCTGAAACCAGAAGTCGTTGCTCCAAAAGCAGTTATTCGTCCGTAAAGACTTTCGGAGTTGGACGCATGTCGGCGAGGATTCAAGCTTAATGTTTGGAAGTAAGGGCGTAAAGCGAGTTGAACCCAATGAGTTCGACGAGGACATCAATGATGATTCAGATGGGTTTTCGCTAGAAGAGCTAGGCACTGCTTACGCGCATGCCCTTGGGCAAACGACCTCCACAGCAACGGAATCGAGTCAAGTTGTTTCGAGTGATGTGAATGGACAATTGGAGGTCGACGCCCCAACCAGACCATCGCTAGAGCAAATGCTTTCCGCCCCAATTGTCGATGAGTCAGATGGAATTCCCGTGACACCGGAGTCTATCCTTGAAGCCATGCTATTTCTTGGTTCGAGCAACAATCAACCGCTATCCATTGTCAAATTGATGGAACTGTTTCGAGGAGTCACAGCGGCCGAACTCGACATGTCGATCGATAAACTGAATAGGCTTTATCGAGAGCATGGACATGTAGTCGAGATCGTTCGCGAGCTCGGGGGTTTTCGGATGCAATTAGTCTCTGAAATGCATTTGGTTCGAGATCGGTTCTATGGCAAAGTCAAAGAAACACAACTGACGCAAGCTGCGATTGACTGCCTCGCGTTGGTTGCGTACCAACCTGGCATCACCCGGGATGGGCTCGAGAAACAATGGAATCAGCCAGCCGCAAATATGCTCAGCTTGCTTGTCAGAAAAGGCTTGTTGAAGGTGGAGAAATCGACCAACGACACGGGTTCGACGTCACAGTATTTTACCACCGACCGTTTTTTAGAAATTATCGGACTCGAATCGCTACACGATCTACCGTTGTCAGAGGAACTCAACTGAGGATTCGCAAGCGATTAATAGCTTGTCCAGCCGCTTAGGAGAAACGCTTACTCGCGTACCTAGTTGCTGTGCGTGTAGCGAAACTCTTAACTCCTCAATCAACCATCGATACTCCAACAACTTTCCGTTAGCTTCGAGTCTCGCCCCATTCGAGGTTGGGATGGATTGCATTACCGTTAGTGGTGGCTGTGCTCTTGCAAGCTGCTCTAGGTAGCACTGCCAATATCGAGACACAACTGCATCTATCTCCAAGTCTTTGACGGGCCCAATCGTTTTCAACCGCTCCAGTCGGACGGCTACCGCTTGCAAGAATCGGGGTGTTTCGCGGACGAAGGACGATGGTGTCAAGTAAGAAAGCGACTCATCGAATAAGGCCGCAAGTTGTTCTCGAAGCGATCGACCATTGGATGACCAACTGGCCGGCGACTTTTCCAAAAGCGAACGCACTTAGAAGTTGGCCTCCGCGAATCGAGGTAACCATCGC
>JAIPFP010000078.1 GCA_021736575.1 Pirellula sp.
CTGGGTTGAGGCAAACAGGACGCGATCACCATCTGGATGAATCCAGGCACAAGTGGTTTTACCGTATCCAGGAGATACACGTTCGATGTCCCCGGTCTCACGGTCCATCCAATAGATTTGGTAGAACGGATTCTCCTTTTCGCGTTCGCTTTGGAAGACCATGGCTTTGCCATCGCGACTGAAGTACCCCTCGCCAGCCCTAACGCCGTCGAACGTCAACTGGCGTGTTTTGCCCAAAAACCGGGATTCGTCAGGAGGAACAGCATCTTGAGACCAAGTTCGCTGGGAAAAAAGTCCAGACAAAAAAAGGGAGCAAGCGATTATGAATCGCAGTTTCTTGGTCGTAGTGGTTGAACGCAGTGATATAGAAAACATGTGTAAATTTAAAAATCGCTTTGGACTCGTGGACGGGTTGGATCGTGCTCCTCATTGTATAGGATTTGACAAGCAACTTCACGAAGCCCCCCCGTTCGATCTTGGCGTTTTTGCCTAAATGCTTCCGCAACGCCTCAACGTCGACACTTTTTTGGCCCTAGCTCGTTATGCCCTGTACGTCGACTGGATTGACTTAGCGACAATTTGGCGCACATGCGCTGCAATTTGACGCTCCGACATTTTGTCCATCGTTTCTAAAGGCGCAATGTGACCCTTCAATTTTGCTCCATCGATTCGCTTTTTAAACTCCAGCTTCGCCTCGCCCGGCCCCATGATATGAATCGAATCAGAATCGTGAACAATTCCGATGACCTCATCGTAAAAACGATTCGAATGAGCTGCCGCTTTCCGTTCAAGCTTGTCTTCCGCAACGAAATCGTTGGGTGTGTAAGCGTTCGGCGCAGATGACGGTACCACCGCGTTGCCTGCCGCATCGTGATCGGAAAGGATGGTGCGCAACGTTTCGACGTCGTCCGAGATACTCGCGACGACGGCTTTGCGGTGGTCTATCCAGATACCAGTGTAAATCATGGGTTATGTCCTCAAGTCATTTGGTTAATTGCATCGAGTCAATCTTATACGCTTATGTGACAAGTTCGGTGCACATTGCATACCAGGCATACCAGAATGAGGATATTTCGCTAGAATCGCCACTCGATCTCGTTAACGGATGCGACGCAGCGAGCGAACGGTTTGCCACCTAGGCAAGTAGCACACCCTATCCAGACGACGAATTGCGAGACTGACCGTAGGTCCGATTGGCAGGTCCAGTCAATTTAAGATGGGACCGTCGGTTTTTCTGGAAAAAGTAGCTCCACAATTCCATGATTGGAATGCACAATCATGCATCTATGAAACTCAGCGAGGCTTTCAGCCGAATTGCCAAATCAAATTGGTACGGCGCTATTTGTAGTACATAGTTCACTGGACTTGCGATTCATGGCAAAGAATTCTGCTGTTGGCGTTAATGGTCAGACTACTGGTACAGAAACGGCCCCGGTATCTGCAAAACGAAAAGATGGTGGTGCAGCTCGTCGAGTGAAAGCAGGTGATACGGTGCCTTGACAAAGCTAATTGGCTTTTTATACTTTTCGACACTATGGGTTAGGTGGCGCAATTGGTTAGCGCAACGGGCAATTAACCTGGAGGTTGTGAGTTCAAGTCTCACCCTGACCCGCTTTCGGGATACCCACATTAAATTTTGGCATGCATCAGACCTGATTGGTACCATCAGCCAACCTCATTGAGGAAAAGCGATGGCATCCTATTTTGGGGGCAAGCTGAATAGACCCTGTCGCGTTCCGTTGATCCGCGACTGGAGTGGCACTTATGTAGTGGCCTGTGGCCGGGCACGGCTGGATGAGGTGCTCGACGCCGACAACACCGCCAGCGACGTATGGGCCGACGCCGTGTAACCCTCGGCGAAGAACGCGGCGATGCTGGAAGCACAAGGCTTGGTCTCGCGCATCCATCGCGAGATGGTGCCACAAGCACCGGACGCCGCTTCAGCACCCGTAAGGCTGCAGTGCCAGTGTAAATCATGGGCTATGTCCACAAGTCCTTTGTTTAATCTTGGATTGCATGTGACAAGCTCGGTGCACATTGCATACCAGAATGAGGACATTTCGCTAGAATTGCGATTGAAAACATCCTCGCACTTGGTGACAGCTAGGAATAGGATTGGATGGTGTGGATCTTGTTAACGATCCCACAGATCCAGGATCTTTAACAAGATGCACTACCGAAAATCAAGCTGTAACAAAGCACTCGTGGAGATTCAAACCTTGTCTTGCACCCCCGCCCCAGTTTTTTTTCGGGGCTAATGAAAGGTAGGATGATAGAGATTAGAATCGAGAACTTATGGATGGAACGCTCGTGCTGACATCGAGAATGCTATTTCTTACTGGGCTCAACGGTGAACGTACAAGACGCGATTGACTTGAATGCTGTCGTTACGACTCCCGAGAATATTCAGTTTGAGTATCGCATGGCGGGTCCGTTTCGTCGATTGCCGGCGTTGGTTCTCGATTTCGGGATGCGGATAGCTGTTTTTCTTGCTGTTTTGTTTTTCATCACCTTGGTTGGCATTACAGGCCGGGGCCTTGGCGCGGGCTTCCTGTTTCTTTCCGTGATGATTGCTTGGTTTGCGTTGGACTGGTTTTACGGTTTGTTTTTCGAAACGTACTGGAATGGGCAAACACCAGGCAAATGGCTAACCAAAATTCGCGTCATTTCGGTGGATGGGCGACCCATCAATGCGTATCAAGCCACCGTTCGCAATTTTCTTCGGCTAGCGGATTTCGCTCCGATGCTTTCACTGGAGATGTTTTCGTCAGATGCTCCACCCATGTACATGATTCCAACTTTTCTGGTTTCATTGGTATGCATGATTTTGACACCTCGGTTTCAGAGGCTTGGGGACTTGGCGGCTGGAACCATGGTGGTTGTCAATGAACATTCATGGATTCCACCCAATATTAAACTTGAGGATCCACGTGTCGCATCGCTGAGCGAGCATATTCCGGCTAATTTCCAGATGAATGCAACGCTTGCCAAGGCGATTGCGTTGTATGCAGAACGTCGAAGTCGAATTCCGGTTTTCCGTCGTTTAGAACTCGCTGCTCATTTGGCAAAGCCGCTGCTCGTGCGGTTTGACTTTCGAGACGATACCAGTCCCGATTTGCTCTTGTGTGCCCTATACTATCGCGAGTTTGTTTCCAAGGATGCATTCACGGACGAAAAGCGGTTGTCATTGCCACCTCCGATTGTTTCGAATTCGCTGGCGCTATCTCAAAATGGGTTACCGCTCGAAAGTCCGACTGAATGGAAGCCAATATCGGATTCGGCATCTCTTCCACCCATTTTGAATGCCAATGCCGCCGACATGGACGTTGTATCTGTTTCAGCCATCAAAGCACCAATATGAAAATCGCCGACTTAGTTGAGTTGAGGAGACAAGGATGGCTTGAACTTGAGCGAATGTGCGATTCGCTTCAGTCCGTCAAGTATCCCTTTTACAAGAATGGGAGCATGGTATCAAGATTCTCCGCACTGTATCGCGCGGCTTGCACCGATCTTGCAATGTCAGAACAATATCAGCTGCCACCTGCAACCGTCGAGTACTTGCATCGACTGGTTGGTCGAGCTCATAGTCAACTCTATCGCTCGAGACGATTTCCGACACAAAAGTGGGTTCACTACATCGGAGTGATCGCACCGCAAAGTATTTTTCGCGACCCGTGTGTCAAAGTTGCCTTTGTTGTGTTCTTCGGTCTGTTCACTCTTTCGGCCATTCTCGCTTGGTCAGAAGGGTCTTTTCCAGGATATGCAGAACGCGTTCTTGGTGCGGCACAGATCGAAGGGATGGAGAAGAGTTTCGCCAAACCGTTGGAGGGAAACTTCAATCAGTATGTCACGATGTCAGGATTTTATATCCAACATAACACAAGTATTGGATTGCAGTGCTTTGCCTTGGGACCATTGATTCTGCCGTCGCTTTGCGCGCTTGCCTACAATGGCGTCGTACTCGGTGCGACCTTTGGCTATATGACCCGATCGGAAGTTGAGCAGGGTGATGTCTTCTTCCAGTTTGTTACGGCTCATGGAGTCTTTGAGTTAACAGCCATCGCGTTATCGGCTGCCGCCGGTTTGCGATTAGGTGTTGGTTTGTTTGCAACGGGAGGCTTGCAGCGCATCGAGTCGTTTAAACTCAATGCCGAGCGAGCTTTGCCTATCATCATGACTTCGGTTATCTTGTTTTTTATGGCGGCATTTACAGAGGGTTTTCTGTCGCCTTCGCCGTTGCCCTATTTTGTAAAAGCAAGTTTTGCTATTTTTAGCTCCGGATTGCTCATGGTCTACTTTGTTGTTCTTGGATACCCCCGCCCAGAACTCAGTCATGAGCTGGCAACCAGTGAAGACAATCCGTGGCGAGTGATCGGAGCGGGGTATGCAGCTCGATAAAACAGCCATCGAGATTGCTCAACGCTCTGGTGTCGAATTGGTCGACCTGAGCTTTATCGTGATGCGACGGTACTGGCGATCGATCGCCATCATCGCGATTCTCGGCATCGTCCCGTTCGCGATTGCGGATTTTATTTTGCTTTGGCCGTTGACGCGTTACGAATCGCTGGTGATGACTTCGCGGGACATTGCCGATGTGAGTTTTTTTCATCTGCGGTATCTATCGATAGTCACCGCGTTGATCTTGATCCAAGCACCGCTAGCGCTTTGTGGAGTAACCTATTTTATTGGGCAAGCCGTATTCATCGAGCGGCCTAGTATTCGACAAGTGATGTCGTGCATTTGGGCTCGGTGCGGGGCAATGTTGTTGATCCTTGGGATACTGCGAATGTCTCTTGTCGCGTTCATTCCAGTTGTGCTTATGTTTCGTAACCCTAGCTTTCGGCCCGAGGTTGAGATTACGTTCTATTTGTTTTTTTTGTGTGGTGTGGTTGTGTTGATACGAGGCTTTCGTCCGTTTTCCTCAGAGATTCTTTTGTTGGAACGATGTCCCGTTTTTTCGTCCAAGACGCGTCCAGATCAACTTGCCTACAGCAAACGATCTCGCTGGCTGCATTCCAGTCTTTCTATGGAACTCTTTGGCATGCATCTCGGCGTCGCATTGGTTGAGTTCCTTACGGTTTACTCGATGTCGATGGGATTGGTTTTCTTGATTGGAGTTTTGACGGGTATTTGGCGGTGGGGGCTCTGGATGGATTTGTTCTTCTTTCCGCTGATTCTATGGGGCGTCGCTACTTGGGGAACGGTGATCCGCTTTTTGACTTACATGAATGCCAGGATTCTTACGGAAGGTTGGGAGATCGAGTTGCGTCTCAAAGCGGAAGCACAGCGATTGGAGGAGTTTGCGAAATGATTCGACCCGTTATCCTTCTCGTTGCATTCGTGGTTTTTGGAAACGTTCGTCCGCTTGCGGCAGACGAAACCGTTGCAAAGAATGTCGCAATGGAGAATGACTTAGTTCGGAAATCGACACATCCTGTTTGGTTTGACGCCAAGACGGGCAATATTACGCCTGTTGCCGCTCGCAAGAATGAGATTGATGTATCCGATCGTCATTCGTCTGTCGCAACACCCGAACCGCGCACGAACTCCGCGTGGTGGGACTCCCTTTGGGGTTCGCTCTCGATTGTCTTTTCCTGGTTGTTCGAAGGGTGGCTGACGATCCTGGGTGTCTTTTTGGTTCTTCTCGCGTTGGTGGCCGGGTTCCTTGTGTGGCGTCATGGTTCGAAAGGGGGTGGATTTTTTCGTTCACGTGAAGCTAAGGATCTGCTCGCGCATGAGCGTGAGAAAGCCAAGATTCAGGATTTGCCATTCGAAATCGAGCAAACCGCAATTGGCTTGCTTGGACAAGCGGCCAAGCTTCGGGCTGCCGGCGATTACTCCAAAGCCATTGTCTATCTATTTAGCCATGTGCTTGTCGAAATGGATGGAGCACGCTGTATCCGATTGACGCGAGGAAAAACCAACCGTACCTATTTGCGAGAATTGCGGGGTCGAGAGATGCTGAAAAGCTTCACAAACCAACTCGTTCAGGCTTTTGAGTTCGCGTTCTTCGGTAAACATCAACTGAGTCAAGAGTCATTTGAAGCGATCTGGCAACAACTGCCTGTTTTCGAAGAAAATTTGAAACACTTTGAGCCGGGCACGCCGACGGAATCGTTCTCGGCCATTCCAGGAAGTGCCCTAAGATGAATTTACTGGAGCGAGTTGTTTGCGCTTTACTTGTGTGCCCCATGATGCTCAATGCTGGATGCACTGGCAGATTGAGCAATGAGTACGGTGGAAGCGAAGGATTCGAGGCGAGACAAAGCCCTGCATCGGTTTCCCTGTTCCGTAATATGTGCGAGTCGGAAGGGCATCAAACGGTGGTTGTGCGTTCGTTGTCACCGCGTGCAATGACGACACTCGAGGCGATTGTCTGGACGCCGGACTCATTCGAAACACATCGCCCAGCGACCTACGAATGGCTTGATCGTTGGCTGGTTTCAGGAGACCGTACGCTCGTCTACGTTGGCCGCGACTTTTCGCCCCTGGCAGACTATTGGTCTCAAGTATGCGATGAACTTGCAAGCAAGGAAAGCTCCCGCAATGAGATACTCCCTGCTCGTCAAAGCTTAGCCGAGCAGCAACGAGATCTTGATAAGTTGCGAGCAAGCACGCGAGCCAAAGTTGCGACACCCTGGTTTGTAAGTGACCATTCACGGAGTCGCGAAGAACGCGTCGAGCGTTTGAGCGGTCCTTGGGCAGAGGATGTTGATGCAGACAGTTCGCGATTGTTTCTTCGTAGTTTCGTGGAGGGTTTTGAGGATGGATCCAAACAGTCGCTCATCGATGAATTCAACAAAAAGCCCGCGGATACGTCGAGCAAGCCCAAGAGCGACTCGGAATTTGATTTCCAATGGGGGACCACGGATGCAGATATGCTTGCCGCGATTCAGAGTTTATCGAACGAGGACATGCCAATCCTTGAGAATCTGCTCGCGACCGAAGAAGGCAAGCCATTGATTGCAGAGATCACAACGGACAAGTGGAAACGCTCGCGAGTGATCTTCGTCGCAAATGCATCGCTCCTTTCTAATATTTCGCTAGTCAATTCTTCGAACCGCGTGATCGCAAAAAAGTTGATAGAAATTCTGCCGGGTCAGAATGTTGGATTTATTGCCGGTGCGTATGATCCGCCGGTGAGAAAAGATAGTAGCGGGGAGCAGCAGAAAGGGTTCGAGATGCTGACGATTTGGCCCTTGAACGTCATTACGTTGCACGCTGTATTCATGGGGATGCTGGTGCTGCTGGCTGTCTTTCCGATTTTCGGTAGGGCCAAGCGACTACCTCAGAAATCAACGCGTGACTTTGGACAACACGTGGACGCGATGGGAGCCTTGCTCCTCAAGTCGGCGGATCGTTTTTATGCGATGGCCACGATCGCCGATTACTTTCGGTATGTCCGCAAGGAACCGACATCACCCTGGGCGCACGTGGATCCCTCCGTACAGCAAGAACCTAAATCTCCTTTCGCAGTGACGACCCCTCCGGTGCAATCACCAGGGGACGCGAGCCCGTGAAGCAAGTACCGTCTTGCTGCATGCCACTACCTCGCAAGAGTCGACCGAGGTCGTGGTATCGATTGGTCAGCGACAACTAGTTTGGCCCATTGATTTCGCCTAGTCGTTTTAGCTGATTCTCAAGGTCCTGAACACGCCGTTCAGCCGCTAGTCGTGCGAATTGCTCCGCATCAGCGCGACTATGTTCGAAGTCCGCACGTTCTTTTTCCTTGTCAGCCCGCAACCTTTCCTCGTCAGCCCGCAACCTTTCCTCCTCAGCCCGCAATCTTTCCTCGTCAGCCCGTAATCTTTCCTCCTCAGCCCGTAATCTTTCCTCCTCTGCCCGCAATCTTTCCTCCTCTGCCCGAACCCCTTCCTCCTCCGCCTTCACTTTATTCGCTTCTGCTTCGGTTAACAAACGATCGCCAGTGACGGCATCAATGAGCAACAAGTCATAGCCACTCAGGCGAAGGTTGACACCAAGCGTCTCACAACTCAATTCGTCGGCTGAAGGTTCCATGAGAACTAAACGACCCTCGGCGAGCCGAAAGCCCTGCAGCGCTGGCTTCAGATAACTCGCGGTTGGGTCATAAAGAAAGTACTCGCGCACACCCATGGCTTCGTAGATAAGAGGCTTCTTGACCAAATCCTCTTGACTGGTGGATTGGGAAGTGATTTCGAAAACCACATCTGGTACTCGCTCCTCTTCCCAAATCTTGAATGTCCGCCTATCGCTGGGGTCACAATCGAAAACAACAAAATTGTCTGGCACAACGAAACGCGATGGCTTGCCAGGCTCATAATACACCAACAAGTTGCTCCCCACATACACTCGTTGTTCTCGCAGCCGATAGCTCAAAAGCTTATCAATGCGAATCATCCAACGGCGGTGCGTATCCGTTTCTCCCATGGGTAGTCCGTCCGATTCTGGGTATTCAAGTTGCTCAACCGAATTAGCGATACTCATCGCATATCCTCGAACGCAATTGCGGATGCACGTACCATTGTCATCAATCCAATATTCGGAGTAGTCAAAATGCTGAAACCTACAATCCAACTATCTAATTTAGATTCCAAGCGATGTCGAGTCAAATACTGCATATACCTGCTTGGATTCGCTTACGGATGAATTGCAACTAAGTTACAATGCCGACTTCAAGATCTCCTAGCCATACTTTGGTTTCACGATACCAGCCAAGTAAGTCCCATTGATGAATAACAGACCTCCCTCGCTCACTCAGCTTCCCGCCTTCAAAGCACTGCAAACCCACTTCCAAAGTATCCGTTCGACGCATCTTCGAGACCTTTTCGCATCCGATCCGAAACGGGGCGAACGCTTGACCCTCGACGCCTTGGGAATCTATTTGGACTATTCGAAGAATCGCATTTCGGATGAGACGATCAAACTCCTTTTTGAACTTGCCCGAGAATGCGATTTGCCGTCGAAGATCGCAGCCATGTTTCGCGGCGACCGAATCAACATTACAGAGGATCGGTCTGTTTTGCATACGGCTCTCCGGTCCAAGCCGGATGCCACGATTCTTGTCGATGGGGTCAACGTTGTTCCCGAAGTCCATGCCGTTCTGACGAAAATGACTAGCTTCTGCGATCGAATTCGAAGCGACCAATGGAAGGGCCATACCGGTCAGTCGATTCGCAGTATCGTCAACATCGGCATCGGCGGTTCGGACTTAGGCCCCGTAATGGCCTATGAAGCGTTAAAGGTGTATTCCGATCGTGCACTTACATTCCGCTTCATTTCCAACATTGACGGAAGTGATTTTGCGGAAGGGGTTCGGGATTTGAATCCGGCCGAAACGCTTTTCATTATATCATCCAAGACTTTTACAACTCTTGAAACGATGACCAACGCGCAAACTGCACGCGACTGGTTGTTGGCTGGATTGGGCGGTTCCAAGGAAGCGGTCGCGAAGCACTTTGTTGCCGTCTCGACGAATGCCGCCAAGGTATCGGAATTCGGTATCGACACGGCGAACATGTTCGGGTTTTGGGATTGGGTCGGCGGTCGTTATTCGATGGATTCCGCAATCGGGCTGTCGACCATGCTAGCCGTTGGCCCCTCAGGTTTTCAACAGTTGCTCGATGGTTTTCAACAAATGGATGAGCACTTTCGACTTACACCTCTTGAAGAAAACATGCCCGTATTGATGGGTCTTATCTCGATGTGGTACGTCAATTTTTTTGACGTGCAATCGATCGCCATTTTGCCGTACGAACAGTACTTGAAACGATTCCCCGCCTATTTGCAGCAGCTGACTATGGAGAGCAATGGCAAGTCGACCACTTTGGATGGCCAGAAGGTCGACTATAGAACTTGTCCGGTGTATTGGGGTGAACCAGGAACGAATGGTCAACACTCGTTCTATCAATTGATACACCAAGGCACAGCGTTGATTCCATGCGACTTCCTCGCGTTTGTCGAATCAGCACATCCGTTGGGACGACATCACGACATTCTGCTTGCCAATGCGATCGCACAATCGGAAGCGTTGGCTTTCGGAAAGACGGAAACCGAAGTGCAAAGCGACGGAACAGCCGCCTGGCTTGTTCCGCACCGAGTTTTCGAAGGAAATCGCCCGTCGAATACTCTTTTGGCCCGGCGCCTCGATGCGGTGATGTTAGGCAAGTTTATCTCGCTCTACGAGCACATCGTGTTCGTTCAAGGGGCTTTGTGGAACATCGATTCATTTGACCAATGGGGCGTTGAGCTTGGCAAAGTCCTCGCTCAGAAAATTGTCGGTGAACTCGAAAGCCCTAATGACCTAGCTTTAAAGCACGATAGTTCTACGAATGCTTTGATTCGTCGCTATCGCTCTTGCCGCGAAGTTGGCAAACCCTAGTTCGATTGAACGACATGAACGCGACTCACTCGTTCGGCCCCGTTCGCTTAAAAGGGCTGCTGCAACGCATCGCAAAGAAACTTCATCCATAGTTTGGCATCCGCAAACGCAGTTGCGATTTGATCGATTGCATCGGCTTGGAGAAAGTCTTTTTCATGGATCGGTGTCACACCCGCAAAGCTTTTTCGGCGCAGGTCTTCGATGAGTGGGTGCTTTGGATCAATTCCGCGCGGGGCGGTTTTCAAGGAATCTCCATCGAGATTGTAGCGAGCTGCAAATTTCTTGTTGTTGCGGACTCTCTTCCAATCCGATTGGTTTTCTAGGATCGATTGACGAATGGCTGCTAGGGGCTCGGTCGGAGGTAGCCAAATTCCCGCCGCTAAGAAACAAGCCCCCGGTTCCAAATGCACATAAAGTCCAGGCGCATGAACATCCCCTCCTATGGAATGCCGGAAGTGAATTCCGACGTTGGTCTTGTACGGTGTTTTGTTCTTCGAAAATCGGGTGTCGCGATAGATCCGCATGATCGATCCACCCACTCGCTTGGGTTCGGCTAAAAGATAACGCGATTGTTTGGCGATCAAAGGCTGCATTTGACGGACAAATTCCATGGCCGGTGTCAGTACATCCTCTTCGTAGCGAGTCTTGTTCTGAGCGAACCACTCTCGATCATTGTTGTTCTTGAGCTCTCGCAAGAATGCAAACAGCTTGTTGGAGAAAGGGGACTTGACTGCGGTATCTGCTTTTGGCATTTCAGACTTTGTGGTTGAGGACTACCCGATCGGGCTTTAGAACTCGCCCTCTGGATTATCCGCTCAAAGAACATGGTATGTTACCTCAACCAGCCAACGCTGTGAAGCATTTTCGTCAACCACACCAGAGCTGACTGGTGCCACTAGCCTCTCATCTTCAGCTTGACAGGCTGGAAGCCTATCCCACTAATTGATCCCCAGGCATTGAATTTCGGCATGAACGCCTGGATAATGCCCATTCATTTTCGTTCACCACATTTGAGGAGATTCCCATGAGTTTGAATCGTTTCTGGATGGTCCCGTTCGTTTTCTTAACGTCCATCGTCGCGGTAGCCGATTCGACACATGCCGATCCCGAAAAGACCGACATGGACTTTCCTTTTCAAGGGGAGTACGCAGGTACGATCAAAACCAGTGATGGGGAAGTAAAAGTTGGCTTGCAGGTCATCGCCCTTGGAAAAGGGAAGTTTCGAGCCGTCGGATTCGAAGGAGGACTTCCCGGTGATGGTTGGACACGTGGCGGTACGATGCGATCTGCGGATGGCGAGCTAAAGGAAGGCTCAATCGCCTTTGCGACCGATGACGTCATCGTTACCGTCAAGAATGGTGTCGCGAAGATCACATCCAATAATGGCCAAGAACATGCCAATTTGAAAAAGGTTGAACGCAAGAGCCCAACTCTCGATGCGAAGCCGCCCCAAGGTGCGATCGTACTATTCGACGGCAAGTCGGCCGATGCGTTCGACAAGGGGCGAATGGAGGATGGGCTCCTGATGCAGGGCTGCACTAGCCAGAAGACGTTTGGAAGCCATAAAGTGCACATCGAATTTCGTACCCCCTATCAACCCGAAGCTCGCGGTCAAGGCAGAGGCAACAGCGGCGTTTATCTGCAAGGCCGATATGAAGTACAAGTCCTCGATTCCTTCGGATTGGAAGGCAAGGACAATGAATGCGGTGGCATCTATTCTGTCTCCCCGCCCGATGTCAACATGTGCCTACCACCATTGACTTGGCAGACGTATGACATTGAATATACTGCGGGCGAATATGCCGCAGATGGCAAGATTGTCAAAAATCCGAAAACGACCGTGACTCACAATGGAGTCGTCATTCACAAGGATCGAGAGTTGCCCGGCGAACGCAACACGACGTCAGCGCCCATGAAAGCAGGCGCCGAACCAGGGCCCTTGTTCTTACAAGACCACGGCAACCCCGTTCGCTACCGCAACATCTGGGTCGTGGAGACCAAGTAAGGAGGCCTAACCCACTATTTGATCGAACGATCCTAATTGTTTACTTAACTCGCTTGCACCAAGCTGGGTAATCTCTTTCGATGAGGTCATTTGGCCATGTCCCGTACCAGGCATAGCCATTGCGACGTTCGTACCCTATTTGTGCAATAGTCGATTTCGGAATCCCATCGCGGTCGCAAAACATCGGCTTACCGTTCGTCAGATCGTAAAATCGAGCCCAACAAGCTGGCGCGTTCGCGTCTACCACGACGATTCGATCCTTGCCCTTGGGAGTTGTCGGGGCATCGACCGCTTCGATTCGAATGCCGGTGAGTTTTGCCAACTCAAACCACCTCACCGCTCCCTCAATCGCCCCCTTTACTTCCGGCATAGGTTCGTCAAGACTCATGAGGAGTCGAGTGAGGCCAACGGATTCGGAACCGCTGAAAGACGGCAACTCGTAGGCGCGTGCGGATACCGGCAAGAGCGTTTCTGCATGATGTTGCGCGCACCAAACGGTCGGCTTGCCATCGACAACAATCTGGCATTTTAGAATACAAGCAATGCCATTTTCGAAGGCTGTTCGGCAAGCATCGCGTTGTTTGGCTGCCACAAAGACATAACGCGGTTGCAGGCTCACTTCCCGGAGGAACTCCATGATGCGAACCATCGAGTTGTCATTAAAAGTGATGTGACGGTTATAGCCGTTGCTCAGTGGAAAGGTTTGCGGCCAGCCGCCATTTGGGTATTGGGCGACAAGGATATAGGCAAGTCCTTTGTCGAACGCTTTGCGAACCTTTTCACTCCTGGTGGCCTCGTAAGTGCGAGCCAAGAATCGCAGTTCATCCGTGGTGGCACCGTTATCGAATGTTGGATGAAGGCTCTTGCGGTCTCCTTGAAATGCATTGTTCACCGTGTCGGTGTTCTTGGGCCAACCCCCTTCGTTGGACTGGTACGAAAAGATGTTCTCAGCGATAGTGAGACACTCACTGCTGGAAAACCAAGCATCCGGCTGTTTGAGAAAGTCTTTCGCTCGTTTTTCAGCAAAGCATTCGGATGTGAGGAAAAGGGTTATGGCGAAAAGAAATACTTGACTTCGCATACTAGGCTCAATCATCCAGTCCCTCCGCGTGAGCTACTTGGTGTTGAGGTCCCAGTTTTTTTCGTTCTTACCTTTCTGGACTTGAACACGTAGCTCAGTTGCTTCATTGTATTTTTGTGGAAGGACTTCCTCAAAAATCTCTTGCATTGGACTTTCAGGAGTATCGTAAAGCTTCTTCTGGCCAACCGACTTGGGGACGCGAATTTCGACTTTGCATTCACCGAGGGCTGCATCACACTTGTACTTTCCTCCAACAATTTCGCCACCGCCAGAAGGCCCTTTGCCATCCACGGGGGCGAATGCAATGGAGCCCTTGTCTACTGGCTTTCCGTCAATGCTCACACTCCCGGAGATTTGGGCTACCTTCGATTCCGGACCACAACCGGTTGCAAGACCCAAGGTGCAAGCAGCCAAAACACACAAAACCGACTTGACGATACTCAAGAAAATTCTCCCTAAAAAAGATGTAGATCATTCGTCGATAGAGGCTACTTCGCCGCCATCCATTGAGCCCATGGCTTGCCAAATAGCTAACGAAATACTGTTGCTCACGAATCCGGTCGAGCCATCGCAGCGGGCAGCGTTGACTCCACCCGTATGCCGACTGCGGGCCGCATTACGTTGTGCCGTCCCGGTGGCAGCTGGCATGAGACGATCGCCCGTGTTTTGGTACCAGCCGTTTAAAATAATGTCCGGCGAGGAAGTGTTTGGAGTAAGCAGCGTATGAAAACGGAATACACCATCATCGTTATGGATGTCACCTCTCCAGTCATTGTCATTGGCACTCTTGGCCATCAAATACTCGGACAGTAACAACGTGTTCGAGGTCCCATCGGTAATATTGGCAAAAGTGACCTTAGCAGGTCTTCTCCGGTCACCATTGATGTTGTTGAAGGGAGCTTTGCTGGTTGGGGATTGTGTGTAAAGCACGGGGGCGCTATCGGGTTGGCCGTACCAAACATTGCCCCAATTCACGACATAGTTGCCGCGTGTCCTTTGATAGAATCCGATATTCTGGTCGACCGTCCCAGTATCGCTAGGGCACAAGTAGATTGGAACTCGTCTTCCCGTGGTACCATTGAGCGTGTTACCGATGGTGTTGGGTGGTTCATGAAACCGCTCTTTGTAATTGCTTGCGTTTGCCAAATTGCTTTGCTCAATGTACGGCCAAACATACATGACCCAGGTTTGACGCCACGTCCGGGGAACCGCAGTGGCTGCTGAATTCCCAGTACCACCAAGTGGAAACTTTTTGTTGGCGTCATGAAAGTTGTGAAACGCCAAACCAAAGTTCTTCAAGTTGTTGGTGCACTGCATTCGCCGGGCCGCCTCGCGGGCCGCTTGCACTGCTGGCAACAATAGTCCGACTAGAATTCCAATAATGGCGATAACAACCAAAAGCTCGACAAGCGTAAAGCCGCGTCGACGGAGAGAAAGACGATTCATAAAAACCTCTTGCAAAGTAGAGAAAAGTCACGCAAAAAAGGGTCACAGAAGGCAAACCCTCCATTAACGCCCTTTGTTTCATGTTTCGCATCGTATCGCTTTCCCGCAATACTTGCAACATTTTTGCAAAAAAAACGGAACTTTTGAAAAATTGCGTGTGCAATAGCGGACTTGTCTAGATCGGCCCATTGTCCCGACACCCACGATTGAGCCCCAAACCCGCTCGTCCAGTTGATGGCCCTAGTAGCACGGATTGCACGTTTTGTTGCACTGTGCACTGTGCAATCTAGTTATCAGGCTCTGCGGCTCTGCCTGGTAACTCAATACATGCGAGGCTTCGCCTCGCCGAAATGCATCCTGAGTTTGTGAACTCGGGAGGCAGGAGCCTCCACACCAATGCGTTCCCAGGCAGAGCCTGGGAACGAGTAATTGATGGGCCTAGCGCAAGTCCCACCTGAGACAGAAAATAAAATTAGAAACGCCCCGACTCGAAACCGACGTTAGAAGTTTCGGCCGTCCATCGCCTTACAATGCGATCGGGGGCAAGGTTGTCGTGGCAGCAGTCACTTCGGCTGTCAACGAAGTCTGACTCTTAACTGCATATTTGCCCTTGAGCAGATCGGGCCCAACGTCCGCAGTACCCATCATGATCTGAGCTTGGGTTGGTTTTTTCGAAGCGTCTGGCCATATGACTGTCACTTTATAGCTCCCAACCAAAATGCCCGGCTCGCCCCCTGACACGAGCTTGAATGTTCCATCCGCTTCCGCCACAGCCGAAGCCACTTGTTTTGTTTCATCCTGAGGATGAAGCAGAATCTGAGCTCCTTCGGCTGGCTTTCCACCCACCGTAATCGAACCGACAACAAGAACCCGTTTCACGTGCGAGCAGCCGGTCAACATCAAACAAATCATTACCAAAAAACTGACTAAGGTCTTCATTCGAATGCGGTCCCAATTATTTTTCGAAAAACAGGTGGAGATGCTTGCCCAAGGCGATCGGCAGACCAAAAGCTACCACGTAGCACAGGCTGCCAGCCTGTAGTAGTCTCAAAAGCACAGGCTAGCAGCCTGTGCTACGGGTGTAACTCGCGCGATGCGTGAATTCCACTATTATTGTTCTATCGTCGCTACCTCGCCACCATCGCGAGTAACCAAGGCAGCGAATACGGTTGCAGACACGCTTTCCGATAGAAATGTGACCGCGCCGTCGCCCATGGCAACCTGAATTCCCCCAGGATGAAATGAGTACAGGCCGTTTTCGTTGTAGACGTTGATAACCGAACAGCCCGTTTGTCCAGGATTGTTAATATCGGCTCCACTATAACTGCGAAGTTCCCGAGCGGTGTTCGCATCCGCGTAGTATGAATTAAGCGTCAGCCCACCATCAGCCAATGTAGTTCTTCCCGGAAGTGTTTTTCCTCGAAAATACTTCGTTTGACGACCTGCCAACTCACCAAAGAGAACCGTATTTGAGAGACCGTCGGTGACTTCTGCAAGCTTGATTGTCGGTTTGGTTTCTGGATTCGATGTGCCCAACAATCCGTTTCGGGTGTTCGTATTCGGCTTGCCAGCGCACAAACCTAACGACGAACCATGAATGCCCTTGATCGGAATGTAGTCCGTTCTCGGAGCAATGTATGCCCCTCTATTTAAGCCAATACTTGCAAAATAGGGACCGTAATCCGATGGAGGGTTTCCAGGTGTCGAAGGGCAAATGAAAGCTTGAACCGGAGTTGCCGCCAATGGGCTTGCCGTACCGTAGTTCGGCTGCATGTTAACTGGATCGATGTAGGATCTCCTTACATCGATCAGGTTATAAATTTGTGTCTGTTCCAAGTAGGGTAATAGGTGGAACAACGTACCGTAAGTGGCACGCACACCATAGGGATTGGACGGAGTGGGGTAGGCAGCAGCCGGAATATCTTTCTCGCACGCAGGAAGAAACTTGTTCGCGGATTCGAAATTGTGAATTGCCAATCCCATTTGCTTGAGATTGTTCGAACACTGCATTCGCCTGGCCGCTTCGCGGGCCGCTTGCACGGCGGGCAACAGCAAACCCACAAGAATTCCGATGATCGCGATGACGACCAGCAATTCGACGAGGGTAAAGCCAGTCCTTCGTAATCTTCTACTCATAACAGCAATCGCTCCGGAAAAACAGAAAAGGTAAATAGAAGCACACCGACTTTGAGTGAACGAATAACCAGTCGTTTGGAATCGACGAGTCCACCAACCATTCGGTAAACCAGATTATTGGTTGGTGAACCAACCACATTGTCGCAAAGGGGTGAATCCGCTCCGTTAATGAACTCTACCGAAACTCCACGCGACCGTCAATCAAATGGAGCTCATCGCGGGATGCGCGTTTTGCAACTACCTATTTCATAGCATCACTCAACCATCCTGCACCGTTCTGGACGTTAAGTTCTCGCGAATTTAAGTCCTTTTCCATACGCACGAAACGGTACAACCGGCATCTGCTTCACCCGTCCATCCGCTTTCGAAACGAAAATCGGCTTGTTTCCATCAAGAAGTTAGACGCTCGACGTCAATCTATTTGCCCGTTTGAGCCTTTTCTAGGTTCAATTCCGGTTCGTAACCGACCTTCGTCAAGTCGATTCCTTTGAACGGAAGATCGTTTGGCGTAACGCGAACTGCGGTCGTGACTTTGAGGGGAAACGGTCCGCCGACATCGTACGTCAATTCGACAAAACTGGCGGTCCAACCGGGTTGATCGGCCGGCTTGGGCGCGACGTACGTTCCATCGCTTTCTGCTTGCAGCTCGGTGCTTGCATAAGCTGGCCCGATCGTCATCAAACGAAAATCGCGAGCCTTAGGATTGTTTGCTTGCCAAAGCAAGACCTTGGCGGGTTTCGTCTTTGGCTGAACACGAATTGTCCCAGTGTCCTCAAATGTCCAAGCGTACTCAGGTCGTGGTTTGTTCGTCGTTACCATGTTGTAGAACGCAGCAATGCTTTGTACCGCGTCGGTATTCTTAAGACCGTGATCGGCATTAGGTACGTACCGTAGCAACTTCTCACCTTGGAGTTGATCGTAGTAAAATTGCGACGAGTCTGGCAAAAAGAATTGATCTCCACTGCCGTTGACAATGTACTTGGGCATCCTCAATCGGCCTTGATAATAGAATGGATCCACGATCTCGTGCAAATCCTTCATCCGCGGGTGATCGGACCGTTGCAGAATTTTGTGCTGGTAGTAATTGCCTATCGCTTCGGACCAAAATCCGTAAACTTCGGCGTGATGGCGAAGCGACGGTTGGGCGTTCACAAGATCAATCACGATCGGAACCATGGCTTCGACGCGATCATCGGCTGCACCGGTCAACCAAGTTGTCCAGCCTCGCTTCGAACCACCCCCGACAACGAATTTCTTTACGGAGTGCTTGCCTCCTGCATCGGACGCTGCGAATTCGGTAATGCAGTCCATGGCTCGGACAACACTCTTGACCATGGGCAAACGGGGGAGCCACATTGAATCTCCCGAATCAAGGAATTGAGACCACGCGTAGCCGATCAAGTCATCTTCCGTGCGAGGTTGACCGTCGTTGTGGAAGACCAGCGGTTGGTTGGGTATGTTCTTGAGTTCGGCCACGATGCTGCCAGTTGCTTGCGCGATGGATGCCGTGATAGGGTCAGGACCGTTTGGCACACCGCTATTATGGCTGCCTCCTCCAATCAGAAGAAACACGCGATCGGTGGTGACTTTCTCTGGCATGGTGACGACCAGCCAATGTTCCCAAACAGGTCGATCGACCTCTTTCGTCGTTAACCATGTCTGCGTTTTCAACTGGATCACCGAGGTTTTGAGCGGTCCTTTCTCAATCGACTTTTCAAGCTTCCACTGGTAGGTCGAATCCTCTTTGGCAACGTAATCATCGAGCGCCGTACGCTTGCTACCCATCGGCGGTTCCGCCAAAGCAAAGCTGGAAAGCACGCCCACAAGGAGAATGGGATAAGTCAGTCTACGTAGAAGCATAAGGCACATTCCTGCATCGAATTTGACAATAACGAATTTGACAATGGAGAAGAAGTTGGCTCATTACCATAACGGGTCCGCCGGCTAATTTCTAGAACCCCTGAGCATCATGCCGCAATCTCCCAAAATCGGTAAAATAGGGCGCGTTGCTCAACACCCATTCTCCGACAAGCTCCATTTATGAATATCGAACAGCTCAAAGCCATTCAAACCCCGTTGAAGGACCGATACCGAACCGAACCTACATCGGCACTTGTCACGATTCGCACTCAAGGCAAAATCGATGTCAAAAACCAACATTGTAGGATTGAGTCTTTTGCGGGCACGATTCGAGCCGGCTTGCATCCGGCGGCGGGTGGCACCGACGCGGATGCTTGTTCGGCCAACTTGTTGCTGGAATCTTTGGTGGCTTGCGCGGGCGTGACCTTTTCTGCCGTTGCGACGAGCATGAGCATTGACATTCGCGAATGTCAAATCCTAGCGGAAGCGGATATGGACTTTCGCGGCACATTGGGTGTCGATCGCTCAGCACCGGTCGGCTTGACAGCCGTGCGACTTTTTTTTCAAATCGACTCCGATGCAGACTCCGCCTCGATCGCCAAATTGATCAGCTTGACGGAGCGCTATTGTGTTATCTACCAAACACTTCAAAAAGGTGTTGCAAGCATGACCGTTTCGACCCCTCGCTTGTAGGCCAAAGGCTTGTAGGCCAAATGCGTGGGCCAGGTCAGTGAGAGGCCATGGCCCCCCAAACTTGCTCTCCGACGATTCAAGGTCGTGGGTGCTGGAACGCTTGCAGGAGTTGAGTTGAACTGGATTTGCGTTTATTAGCGTCAAGTTACTTGTTGTTTGCGGTGAAAACAAGTAATTTGAACTAATATTGACGATCACCCACTCCCGACCGACTCCCCCCTCCTTTAGGTCGACTTCGCCGTGCCTTTGAATTCGAAACCATTTATTGCTTTGTTGGCTGCGCTTTGGATCGACAACTCCTCGCTCGCTCAACAGGCAAACGTCGACTACCTAAAACAAGTCAAACCGGTGCTTGTCGAGCGGTGTTTGGCGTGTCATGGAGCTCTCAAACAGGAGGGTGGCTTGAGGCTCGATACGGTCGCCCTGGCGATCCAAGGTGGAGAATCTGGCCCTGCACTCGTTCCCGGAGAGGTCGATTCAAGTCGACTGCTCAAGCGTGTCATGGCAAAAGAGGAAACGGACCGCATGCCGCCGGAAGGGGAACCGTTGAAGCCCGACCAAATTGCAGCCATCCGAAACTGGATCGCGCAGAACGCAACGGGTCCGGTCGACGAAAAGCCCGACCAAGACCCACGCGACCATTGGGCGTTTAAGGCTCCGGTGCGTCCAGTTGTTCCGAAACTGGAATCGACATCCCCTGAACAGGATCGCTGGAATCATAACCCTGTCGACCGCTTTATCGCCAAAGAACATCGCAATCGCGGGCTAGCGCCACAACCCGAAGCCGACAGACGAGTTTGGTTGCGAAGGGTGTCGCTCGATCTGAGCGGCTTGCCACCGACGTTGGCCGAACTCGATGCGTTTGTTGCCGATTCATCTCCCGATGCTCACGACAAAGTCGTCACCCGCTTGCTCGATAGTCCTCAGTACGGCGAACGTTGGGGACGGCATTGGATGGATGTATGGCGTTATAGCGACTGGTGGGGACTCGGGGCCGAAGTTCGTAACTCGCAGAAGCACATCTGGCATTGGCGGGACTGGATTGTCGAGTCGCTCAATGTCGATAAAGGCTATGATCAAATGTTGCGAGAGATGTTGGCGGCTGACGAACTCTACCCCAACGACATAGACCGGCTGCGGGCGTCCGGGTTTCTGGCCAGGCAATACTTCAAATTCAACCGAACCAGTTGGCTCGACGAAACCGTTGAGCATACTTCCAAAGCCATGCTTGGTCTAACCGTGAATTGCGCCAAGTGTCATGACCACAAGTACGATCCGATCGCTCATGCAGACTACTATCGGCTGCGAGCGATTTTTGAACCCTATCAAGTCCGAACCGATTTCCTTCCCGGCGAAGTGGACCCAGAACGAGATGGTCTGCCGAGAGCCTTTGACTGCAATCTCGATGCGGAAACGTTTTTGCATATTCGAGGCGACGATCGGAATCCCGACAAGAGTCAACGGATGGATCCTGCTGTTCCGGCCTTTCTGACCAACGCATCTTGGCACCTTGAGCCCATTGCACTACCCGCCGACGCCTATCAACCTAGCTTGCGACCCTTTGTCGTCGAAAGCCATATCAAGGCTGCCGAGAAGTCCATTGAAGCAGCCAAGGGGACAATTGAGACCGCGCGCAAGAAGCTGGTTGAGGTTGAAGCAGCAGAGCGTGCCGCTGCGGATGAACCGGCTGCAAATCAACCCACTTTGCCTGCATTGAATGAAACCTCTGCTAATCTCAACGCAACCGAGGCAAAGGGAAAGAAAAAGCCTAAGGCAGGCGACAAAGACAAACCATTCGACTCCAAGCAAGCTCGGCTCAACGTCATGATTGCCGAAAAGGCGTTGGCTTTTGCCATTGCTCAATCGCTGACCATTCCGGCGAGAGCCGCTGCCGAACACGCACGCATCCAACCGCCATCCATCGGGGATGCAGCATCCCTTGCTCAAGAGGCGGTCAAGCTGGAGAGGATCGCGGCAGTCGCCAAAGCAGAACAAGCGGCAGCCCAAGCAGAATTGGATGTAGCGCTTGCGGATGACAACAAGAAAGATGAGCTCGAGAAAAAACGAACCACCGCGTTGGCCGCCGTTGATACCGCGAAGCAATCGGTTCAGATGCCTGCAGAGAACTTCACTTCGCTGATCGGTTCCTTGAAGACACTTGAGTCCAACCTGGAGACGGAGGAGTCGCGTCGCAAACCGTTCCCTCAGACGAGCACGGGCCGCCGCACCGCCTTGGCAAAATGGATGACCGACCCCAAGCATCCGCTGCCGGCTCGCGTGGCCGTCAATCATATCTGGATGCGACACATGGGAAAACCACTTGTGCCGACCGTATTCGATTTCGGCTTAAAAGGGACACCGCCAACGCATCCCGAATTGCTCGATTGGCTCGCCATCGAGTTGATCGAAAATGGGTGGAGCATGAAGCACTTGCATCGGCTCATCGTCACTTCACAGTCCTATCGCATGTCATCATCGAATGCTGGAGCATCCGTTGACAACGAAACGCGCGATCCGGAAAACCGATTCTATTGGAGAGCAAATCCCATTCGCATGGAAGCGCAAAGTCTTCGCGACAGTTTGCTACATCTCGCGGGCGAATTAGACCTAACGCGAGGTGGGCCATCGATTCCTGCGAACGACGAGAACTCGCGGCGGCGAAGTCTCTATTTCGTTCACTCGCACAACGAACATCAAAAATTCCTCTCGATGTTTGACGACGCAAGTGTTCTGGACTGCTACCGCCGAGCGGAGAGCATCGTTCCCCAACAAGCTCTCGCTTTGGAGAACAGCAAGATGGCTACTGCGATGGGTGAGAAAATCGCACAACGCATCTCAAAAGCGTTCCCGGATGCCACGGATTCAGAGTTTATTCGAGCTGCGTTTCTGACGGTTCTTTCGGTCGAACCATCCTCGGAGGAACAATTGCTTGCAAGCCAAGGCTTAACGCGTTTGACAGCCATCGCTCAGCAAAAGAAACGCGAGAATCCAGCTGCCCACGCTCGAACTAGTTTGGTTCTAGCGCTGCTCAACCACAACGATTTTGTCACGATTCGCTAAGACTTTAACCTTATGACAAACAACGCAAGCAAGCACAAAAGTCTCACGTCGAGTGGGGGAATTCATCGGCGTGCGTTTCTCGCCGACACGGGCATGGGATTTACGGGTTTAGCGTTAGGGGCGATGTTGGCGCAGGACGGGATCGTTCGTGCGGACGCGACGAAGCTATGGTTGCCGCCGACTGGTCAGCCGAACTTTCCACCCAAAGCCAAGAGCGTCGTCTGGCTCTTCATGAACGGTGGCGTATCGCACATGGAGAGTTTCGATCCCAAACCCGAGCTCACCAAATTCGGAGGGATGTCGATTGGCGAAACACCTTACAAAGACTCCCAGAATCCGGACAAACTAAAACTGGCTCGCGTTACGGTTGTTAACGATGCCAATGGGCAGCAGCGCAACAAACTTTACCCGCTCCAAGTCGGCTACAAAAAGTACGGTCAGGCTGGGATTGAACTCAGCGACTGGGTGCCACATGTTGGAGCCTGCGTAGACGATCTATCGATCATTCGTTCGATGTGGACAACGGATGACAATCACGGAGCCCAGACTCAGTTCCATTCTGGACGTCATATGCTCGATGGCGAATATCCAACGCTTGGTGCTTGGGTCAACTACGGACTGGGGAGTGTCAATGACAATTTGCCTCAGTTCATTTCGATGGGCAATCGCGAGTATTGGAATGCAAAAGATGGGCACTATCTGGGACCTGCTCACGACGCGATCCCTATTCGAGTGGATCCAAACAATCCGCTCGACTTTGCCAAATCCGCCAGTGGCATCAGCGATGAGGAACAGCAAGTTGGATTCGATTTGGTAGGAGGGTTGAATCGGTTGAAGGCGGTCGAATACCCAAAGGACGCCGCATTGGCAGCAAGAATCAAAGCCTACGAACTAGCCTTTCGAATGCAAACCTCGGTCCCTGAAGTATTGAATCTAAATTCCGAAACCAAAGAGACCGAAGCCCTGTATGGCCTCGACGACCCGGCCACGCGTGACTTCGGCATGCAGATGCTTGCGACGCGACGATTCATCGAACGAGGCGTTCGCTTCATACAAGTTCAACATGGTGCGGGAGGTGCAGGCGTATGGGATGCGCATAGCGGTCTCAAGTCCAATCATGAAAAGAACTTCAAGGCAGTCGACAAGCCGATCGCAGGATTGCTCCAAGATTTAAAGCGACGAGGCTTGCTCGACTCCACCATCGTTTTGTTCGCCAGCGAGTTTGGCCGAACGCCAGGGACGCAGGGTTCCGATGGTCGAGACCATCATATTTATGGATTCAGCGTGTGGATGGCTGGCGGGGGAATCAAAGGTGGAGTTGTGCATGGCGCAACCGACGAAATCGGCTTTCATGCAGTTGAAAAT
>JAIPFP010000079.1 GCA_021736575.1 Pirellula sp.
GTGTCCGTTCTTGCGACACAAACACGCGTAGCGCAGGCTTGAGATCATTGTGTTGCCCAGCAAAAAGCAACACAGCAAGCTTCGCAATCTCGAATGAGGCATGTCGGAGGATCGATGGGAAGTGGGCGCTACGAAGGCGTTGGGTTCTCAACGGTTTCCTCAGACGATGCTATTCGCAAGTGCTGTTACTGGGGTCAGAAAACGCCTCTCGGCATTGGTGTTGCAAGAGGTAGCAACGGTTGGTACGCAACGGTCCTTTATCGATAATCGAACCCGTAGAACAGGCTGCTAGCCTGTGCTTTACCCATATCTTTTGATCTTGCTCCCCTCGCCCTGGTCTCGGGGAGAGGGGCTGGGGGTGAGGGGTTTACACTGTGTTTTGATTTGTATTTTGATCGTGAATTCAATGACTATCCTCATTTCAGAAGCGCAAACAAACCACTTCACCGGAGGCTACCAAGTCAGGGCTCTACGCCTCACCCCCTGACGCCCTCTCTCCGAAGCGGGGCGAGGGGGAGAAAACGCACGCAAATCCATTAGGATTTCGAGTCTAGCGTGTTCTGAAATGTGGGTAAAGATGAGGCTGCTAGTCTGTACTTTATAGACTATTACAGGCTGGCAGCCTGTGCTACGTGGTGGTTTTTGGCCTGCCGATCGACTTCGGAATACTCTAGATCTTCGTGACGGGACGCTTAGGCGGGGGTGGTTTCAGCATCCTCGCTTTCTCGTCCTGTGCGGGTGTAGGCACGTTTGGAGTTGGGGGAGTATTGGGTGCCTTTTTGGGCGGATCTAAATCGGTGAACGACTCGCTCCATTCCCAACCCATCTTGTGATCTAATTCGCGCTGCGCGAGCAGTGCCCAGGGGGTACCTGCGTGTTTCTCGGAGACGCTGCGCAACAACTCGGTTGCAAGCTTGGCTTCTTTTTCCAGCTTGCTATCGACGCTGATTTTGTCCGTCGATTTCAGATTCCATGTATTGCTTTCGGGCTTCGTAAAGTTCATGCCACGCTTCGCCTTTGCCAGCATGGCGTTGTAGGACTCTGCTCGAACCTTGGCTGCCAGCGAAGTGCCGTAGGACAAGTCGAAACTAGCTAGCCAACGAGGAGACGTTTCTTTACTACGAGACTTTTCCCCCTCGGCTAACACGGTACACAAATTGACTAACTCTGGCGAAAGTCTTGCTGACTCTTGTTGTGCGATCGTGAGTTCGCCGGTAAATCGAGCTTCGTCTCGTTTAATAAAGACTTGTTGGGGTTTGTCGAGCGTGCCTACCCTGGCTATTTGCGCGGCTTGAACGAGCGACTCTCGCAACGGGCTCTTCTTGATCCGCGACAGGTACTCGGCGGATGGCAAGTAGTCAGGCCGATAACGATCCATGATGTCCGGCGAAAAGAAGTAACTCATGCGAGATGCAAATGTTTCGATCTGGCTTGCGTCAATACGCTTGCCAACTTGTCGATTCGGATGGATTGAAAAATAGATGCCACCTGTTTCGTAGCACATACGAGAAAGCGCATAGGGTCCAAATCCGGAATCGATGACGGGCTCTTCAAAATAGTTGTCTTGATAGCCCAAATGAACGCGTTCCGGCATAAGTGTTTCAGGCCCTTGGTCGACTTGCCGCCAATCCGGAGTTTGGTCATATTTGGGATCTGGATCGACGAACTTGATATAGGTAAACTCGCGACCGAAAGGTGCTGGTACGCCTAGAACATGAGATTGAATTCCAAATTTTTTGCAAACCGCAATTGCCTCTTCGGCCATTTGGATATCGTCACCTCGTTCGTCCGTGATGGTGATCAAGATTACGTTGCGTTCTGGATCGTTTGGCCCCCTGGACGTCCGCATTGACTTGTATCGATCCGCAACCACCTTGACGGCATGAAAAACCATTTCGACGCCCGACTCATCGATTTCAATGTCATCGATTGCCGACCGAATCTCCTTTAAGTTCGAGGTCGGTTTTTTGGTCATGAAATGGACATCGTTTCCGAACGAGACGATGGAGGTGATTAAGGAATCGTCGCCAAATCCTGGGCCGTTTCGCTTTCGCTTTTCCTCTTGTACGATCCCCAGTTGGTCATAGATTCGATCAAATCGGTCTCGAATTTCCTTGCGTCGTTTCACCATCGATACGGAGCTATCGAATAGCCATACAACCAATGTCGGACGTTGTTCAATCGCTTGCAGCAGTTCGTAAGTGATGCGATCGACGGCACCTTCGGTTCCTGTTACGCCAACCCCCGTCATTCCTCGCACGGTATTTTTCGCTTCGGTCAATCCGACTGCTTCCTTGATGTCAATCGATACATGAACATTGCCATCGGGGACAACGAGTGCAACATCAACCGTCGGAATCTCCGAAATATCAGCCAGCACTGGGGCTGTCGAAAGGGCCATGTCGGTCAAACCGATCGAGTTTGCGCCGATTTCTTCCGATGGCGTTTCCGAGTAAGCAATGTCATTGATGATGTCGAGAGGCTGAATCTCTTCGACGATCGGCTGCGACTCAATGAAGAGTGCAAGGATTTCTGGCTGCGAAACGACGGTGTAGGATGCGAGGCCAACAACCACCAAAACGTGCACCAACATGCTCACCAAAAATGATTTGGTATCCGCGTCCAACCATACCGACTCGACGTCATTTTCTTCTTCGTCGTCTTCGTCATCCTCTTCGTTATCGCAGTTGTTGTCCTGTTCGTTGCGGATGCCCGCCTCGTCATCTTGTCCTACGTATTCGGCAGCGGACGGATCCGTTTGTTCGCCACCCAGTTGCAGAGGCAAACTCAAACCCGTTTCGTTCGAATCCGAGGAGTCTGCGTTGTTTTCAGTTGTGTTGCGGGGACGCTTAAGCATGGACCGACTCAAAGAAAAGGCGAGATCGAAACCAAGAGTTGACATAAACCTATTGTCTAGCTTTGACGTTGGTTATTCAACAGCAGTAGCAATCCACCCGCTCCACAAATACTCATTTTTCGAAGACTTTCATCAGAAAAGTCAAAATCGCAGGCCCAAAAGGGTGGTTTCGCGACCTTTTTTCGTTAGAAGGTCAATTACCACTGGCGTAAAGCCAGATGGCATGCATTGAAAATGCCCCTGGGTTTATCCCAGGGGATCGTTGCCTTCACGCTAGGGCGAAGGTCAATTACCACTGGCGTAAAGCCAGATGGCATGCACAGAAAATGCCCCTGGGTTTATCCCAGGGGTTCGTTGCCTTCACGCTAGGGCGAAGGTCAAATACCACTGGCGTAAAGCCAGATGGCATGCATTGAAAATGCCCCTGGGTTTATCCCAGGGGTTCGTTGCCTTCGTGCTAGCGAGAAGGTCAATTACCACTGGCGTAAAGCCAGATGGCATGCATTGAATGCCCCTGGGTTCATCCCAGGGGTTCGTTACCTTCATGCTACTAGCCACTTTCCAGTCGAATGGGTATTTTGATGAACTTGAGGAGACCATCTTGATCGGCTCGAATCGACGTACTTTTCTGGGGTTTGCACTTGGCAGCATCATGGCAGAACGACTTACTGCGATAGACCACACTATGAAATTCGATGAAGCAACTCGGATTCTAGAGCAAGCAAGTGCAGATGGCCTAGTACGCGCATCGGTACTCCATGCGAGAATCGGAAATGCGTCCGTCACCCGGGCATTCGGCCAAGTTCCGTCCGTGGATTCCGCATTTCTCCTTGGCTCGATTTCAAAACCGATCGCGATCACTGCATTGATGACGCTCTATGACCAAGGCAAATTCGACCTGAATGATCCCGTCACGAAGTACATTCCCGAGTTTCGCGGCGACGCACGCGAACGAGTCATCATTCGTCATCTCTTAACCCATGTATCCGGCCTACCGGATCAATTACCTGAGAATTCGACACTTCGATCCAAACATGCACCGCTATCTGACTTCGTCGCTGGTGCGACCCGCGTACCACTCAAGTTTGAACCAGGGTCGAGGTACGAATACTCCAGTATGGCGATATTGCTTGCGTCGGAAATCGCTCAACGATTGTCCGGAATTGAGTTCAAGGAATTGGTTGACAGGTCGGTACTGCAACCACTCGGCATGACTCACTCGGCGATGGGGATGGGGCGATTACGGGTCGAGGACACCGTATCGTGCCAAGTGGAGTTCGGAGCAGTGGAAGCGGGCGGAGGATCGCCTGATTCCAAGAACTGGAACTGGAATAGTTCGTACTGGCGAGAACTGGGCGCACCCTGGGGAGGAGCACATGCATCTGCCAAAGACGTCGGACTATTGCTCGAGGAGTTGATGCATCCCACCGGGAAATTGTTTCGGTCCGACGTTGCTCGACTAATGCTACTCAATCACAACCGCCAAGGCCTTCCGGCTCGCGGACTTGGGTTTGATGTTGGGATGGATGCGACTTGCCCTGGTTGCTCAAAGCAAGCGTTTGGTCACACCGGTTCCACGGGGACGATCGCTTGGGCCGATCCCGAACGCGATTCGATATGCGTGGTGCTGACATCATTGCCTGGACAAGCCGTGTCTGACCATCCACGTCAGCTCGCTTCGAATTGCATCTCGGCCAACACTTAGTAGCGGAACATCGCGAGCAACAATGGATTTGTGACAGTAAGAAGAACGTTTTTTAGAAATATGCAGCTTCTGCGGTAGAAAGGTTTCGAGATGACTCCTCGAGTTCACATTGAATTCTCGTCCGGGTCCAGCATGGCGGCCATCGTCCGTCGGGGACCATCAAAATGGGTGCGATTACTCGCGTGGAATACCGCAGACGACACGATTACGCCCGGCTCTTGGTTCCATGGGAGAATTTACGAGGACCGTTGCAGCGTCTCACCAGACGGGACGTTATTCGCCTATTTCGCGACCAAATACGTGGGGCCAAAATCCCGTGGTGTTGATTACGCATGGACTGCGATTAGCAAACTGCCGTGGTTGACCGCTTTGGCGTTATGGCCTCAAGACGATACGTATGGCGGTAGGGCCAAATTCGTTGACAACCAAACCTTGATCATCGACATTCTACATTGGGAGCCACTGACCACAAACGACAAACTACCTAAGGGCTTTTCGGTTCTTCCGAGAAAGTTTGGCAAACGTGCACCCGAACAGCACCTTCCACCAACTCCGCAATCCACAGCGTCGTTTGATGGTTCGCAAGGTTTTGATCAAAACGGTCGCTCATTCCAGTACGAAGATGGCAGGCTGGTTCGTAAAGGACGGCTGATCGTAGATCTTGGTGAGATGCTCCCGATCCTGAACGATCACCCGATGTCGCGTACACTTGGTAACGCATTTTTGTCAACGAAATCATTTGAACAGTTAGTTACGATGGCGATTCCAAGGCTCTCAGCCCTTCTCCCCGGAGTACCGAGGAGAAGGGAGCAAGAAACTATTTTGTCATTGGTCATTGGTCATTAGTTACCCCCCGAAGTCTATTCTCCTCCTCGCCCCGGTACTCCGGGGAGAGGGGGGTGAGGGGCGACCATGTATCATGGCTGGAATAGCATTGCGTTTCCAAGGATCTCAGCACAAGGGGTTTCCAATGTTCGTACGGAAAAGTTGGATTGCGATCGTAGTGTGTGTCTTATGCCATGGAGGCATGGCGGTGGCCCAGCGTCCGGCCCCTGCGCTTGGGCCGAACTGGCTGAATGGAGCTTGGTCGACAACGGTTGGGGGTGGGAGCGGCGATCGCACGACGTTTCGGGACGCTTCAGGTCGATCGCTTGGTACGGCGGTCCAGCAAGGGAACCGGACGATATACCGTGATAGCTCGGGTCGAACCATTGGCTCAGCGGATACTGCCGGTAGTCGCATTACATTTCGCGATTCCAACGGACGGATGGTCCAGTCAGCGACAACCTCCAAGAGTGGGACGACATTTCGCTCGTCCAACGGAACGACGTCGGGATCGATGAGCGCAAGAGGCGATCGAACACAGTTCCGGGACGCGTCAGGCAAATCGATAGGCTCGGAGGTCAGCAGCAAGGGTCGCTCCACCTTTCGAGACAGCAGCGGAAGATCGACCGGCTCCGCAATCCGGGATCGAAAATAGAGTTCAATAGCCAAATTTGGGTTCGATCAAGACAAGCGATCGTGACGAACCACGATTCACCACTACGCACCGCTACGGTCGGAGGAACTTATTGATTGAGAACGGATGATAGTATGCGAATTGGTACTTGGAATGTTGAGAACCGGCTCATGACAGACAAGCATCGCGAGTTGTTGCTCGATCAGAAGTGCGATGTCTGGCTTCTCACTGAATTGAATCGAAAGTGGTTCGGTGATCAAGAAAACAAGATCTTTCATTTCAATTGCCATCTTTCCAGTGGAGTAATGGGACGTATGCAACACTGGGCGGCTGTTCTCAGCGTTTCGCCTTTGGAACCTAAAGTGGACCCACATGAAGCAAGTGCCTCAGCAGTCGTCAATGGCATCACGTTTTGTTCGACAATACTTCCATGGCGAGGGGTTAAATCCGACTCACCTCCCTGGCAAGGTTCGAATCATGCCGAAATGACCAAGCACGCAATCGACATTTTGCTTAACAAATTGCCGCAGAGCGATTTGGTTTGGGGAGGCGATTGGAACCATTCGTTAATTGGCAAGGAACACGCGGGAAGTATGGGAGGACGTCATCATGTCCTAGAAGCGATCCAGCAACTCGGGCTCAACGTACCGACGGCTGGTCTGTTGCATCGCGGGGATTATTGCAATGCAATTGACCACATCGGTGTCCCCTTATCGTGGAAGGTCGAGAGTGCCAAGAGAATCGACGCCGCAGGGCTGTCGGACCACGACGCGTACATTGTCGATACCTGATCGCCATGGATTGGCTTGATGAATAACAGGCAGTGACTCATCGCGAGCCATCGGTCGGATAGCCACCGGAAACTCCAAGTCGTTCGTCCCCTTCAATTGATGTGCAGCTGCCATCGGCGAGCAGACAGCCAGTATCATTGGTGTTATACTCGAATTTGATCAATCAAAACGCTGTTAGGCGTAGACTGGGAAGTGACAGTTTATTCGCATAGAATCAACGCGGATTACAAGTTTTCGACGTTTTCATACGGGGTTGCGATTGAGTTTAGGTTTGGGAGATAACAAAGAGATAGACTTTTGGAGTGCTTGTCAGCTTCTACTTGAGATTTATCCTCAACGACCACAAAAGCTGTCCGGAGATTCGGACGCTGTCCGCTTGGTACGACGACTTAGGGAGTCAGCGAAAAGCGAAGCGAATGAAATCTGTCCCAATCTTCACTGGAAAGGGGATGCCTCAGTTGGAAAGGGAGTCTGGACGAATGTCCCATGGTTAGCAATTTTCGATGAACGAGAGACAACCAGTGCTCAAATGGGAGTTTACCCTGTGGTTCATTTCTCTTGTGAAGAGCCTGTTGGCATTCGAATCGGTTTGGCGGTCGCTGCAACCGAGTTTAAAGATGATCCTGAAGCCAAAGCTCGCGAGGTCTACGATCAGATTCGACCGCAAGGTGTAAAGCTGCTTCAAAGTAATGGCTTTACAGATGTGATCCAGGGAAGTGGAATACGTATTCCGATCGGATCGGGAAAGCTGGCCGAGGGCTACACACGCGGAATGATCTTCGAACGCTTTGTGACGCTCGATGAATTGCGAACCAACGATCCAAGTATTCGGCAATCGTTAGCGGGATTGCTCCAAACATATAAAGCGTGGGTCGATCAGATTCATGAAAGCCCTTCGAGCCATAAGTCATTCGTAGAAATCATGCGATGGTATTGGTCCGAGAAGATCATTTTCTACAGCTCAAATCGACAAGCTCGATACTACATCAAGAGCGTAGACGACGCGGGTTGTGAAGTTCAGCGTCTTGATGCAAATGAATCCGAACGTGTCACTTTAAATGGCTACGAATCGCGACTGGACTGGCTTCGCGAAACTTTTGGAATCGGCGAACGTACTGCTCTAGATGGCACAGTTGCGCGTCAGATGTGCTACTTGCAAGGTGCAGAACTGAGCCTGACTGAGCAGAGGAAGAAAGTGGTTCTTCTCGATACATCCGAAAGGGTCTCCAAGAACTTAGTTGAACTCCTTGATGAGATATCAAGTCCGCAGCTTTACAAGCCGATGATCGTTGCTCTCGTGGTACAAGCAATCGCAAACGGTGAACTGACTGAGAATCGAATCTCGTTCGATTGGCTTTTACCGAAATTTATTGCAGTTTTCAAAAAGCACGACAAAGAGGTCTCGGATCAACAACTGGCTGAGGGATTCGGGCGTCTTGCTGGCGATTACTTTTGGCTACTCGCACATCGGGATGTTGCTCAGCCACTTGCAATTGACCAACCAACCGCAAATCAAATTCGACAACGAGTTCAACATGCGGTTTTTAAAGAACCTTATTGGCAAGCGCTCCGATCTCATCAGTGCAGAAGCGACGTCCTGTCAACTATCAAGTTAAAATGGAATATTCACGTGGATATCGACCCTGTCAATCCAGTTTTGCCAAAACTATCCACTGCCGTGGAACAGCTTATTCGTGATATCGCAGACGATGGCTTTACCTTTGAACCTTGGCAAATCGCAAGCTTCGTGACTGCAATTCGGACGAAACCATTTGTGATCTTGGCTGGCGTGTCAGGAACGGGTAAATCAAAACTTCCATCCTTAGTTTCTAAACACACTGGGGGTATGTCGACTCGCATTTCCGTTCGGCCCGATTGGACAGATAGCTCCGAAGTTCTTGGGTATGTGGATCTTCAGGGTACGTTTCGTCCCGGAGCGTTCTTGATCCTTACAAAAAAAGCATCGCTTTCTTCAGACACTCATTCCATTTGCATCATCGACGAGATGAACCTGGCAAGAGTCGAATACTATTTCGCTGAGATTTTGAGCTGCATCGAGGATCGAAGGCCATCGCAGACGGGCGGGTTCGAAAGCGATTCTCTCCTTTCGTTGCAGCTAAATGGAAACGACGAACATTGGCAGCATCAATCGATTCCCGCTAATCTTGCAATCGTTGGCACCGTAAACATGGATGAGAGTACGCATGGTTTCAGTCGCAAGGTACTCGACCGAGCATTTACGATCGAACTATCAGAGGTCGATTTGGACTGGCATCCCGAGCTCCAAGGCGAAAAAGTTCCACCGAGCAAAATAGGTGAGGCGTGGCCAGTGGCATTTTGGCATTCTGCAGCGACTCGATTGAGTCAAATTTCCAATTTTAACGCAGCGTCAGTGGCGATAATTCAATCTTCAATCGACTTACTCAAAAGAATCAACGACTGCCTCACCTGCAGTCAGTTGCAAGTAGGATACCGAACACGGGACGAGATCATCCTCTTTTTGCTAAACGCCCAAGAAATTCGGTCGTCATTTCGTTCTCGAAATGATGAAGTGGTTGATCCGCTCGATTTAGTTCTGTCCATGAAAATTCTGCCTCGTATTGTTGGCGGTAGTAATGCAATACGCAGAACACTTCTCGGGCTTTTGGGCCTGGCGATACAAGGAAAGCCATTTGATAACGAAGACCTAGTCGATTCGCAAGTTGATCAATGGGACAAAGCCGGCAGAACAACTACGCTCGTTGGTGCAAAGCTTCCTCGCTCGGCCGCAAGACTATGTCTTATGTGGGATCGGCTTGAGACGGAAGGCTTTACTTCGTACTGGCTATAATCGATGAAAGAACTATTCCGCATCAATACGAGCCTATTTTCTCTTGTGTGGGAAAGGGTAGCGAAGAACGATCCTCCCGTACTTGCGCAGAGGACTGAAGTCAGGGGAAGATTAGTACTTACGCCGCGTAGTAATTCACTTGTATTTAAAGGTGACAATTGGCGAAGTGATGTGCCAAAGGGTATAAGTACGGACCCGACGGTGGAAGTCGGACCAGCGTTTTATGAGCAAACCGACTATCAGATTTATCTGAAGGCTCATCATCCCACCGACGAAGTCAGCATCCAACATCGCGACCCACAAATTACTCAGCGGTTAAGTACGCGAGAGAATAAACGTGTTGAATACGGGGTAATCAATTTTCAGGGCCAGATTGGTCGAAGCCTATTCACGGTTGAGATCAACGGCAAGCCTCAACTTGATTTTGAACTGGAGGTGTTCCCGACAAAGATCGACTATGAAACCGATTACCAGGAGATCCTTTCACAGGTTCAGGAAATCCTAACAAGCTTGGCCTACGAATTTCTTCGCTCTACCCACCAACTTGGCAAGTTGGATATGAATCGTCGACCATCCCGTTTGGAATGGCTGGTTCTGTTGGAACATATACTTGGCGAGCTCGAGAAGTCCGTGCGTTACATTGCCCAACAGCCTCGAAGATCACTTGTACCCAATCTTCGCTTCAATCGAATCGAACGCATTCGACGGACGGACTCTTCGTTGCGGGCCCAGGTTCGACGGGGTGCTGGTCGCGGTGTCATACAGGAGACTTTGATTGCACCTGTTCGCGAGCGTCTGCTAGAAACTCCGTCCGAGCCGACTTTAGATACGATGGAACATCGCTGGATCCGTCATCAATTGACTGAGATTCGCAGGACACTTGGCCAACTCTACAGCTCGCTAAGAGACGCCTCCGCAATCAGCGAACGTAGTAAAACGACCCAATCGAGTATTCGTAGCATGGAGAATCGAGTATCGCAATTGCTACGGCTTGAGCCATTGGCGAAGGCTAACGGTCCGGTCCGTAACGAGATCGCTTCATTGCAACTAGTTTCAGCCCCGGGATATCGCGAGACATACGGACTTTGCAAGCTATTGAAGTTTGGAATTCGTTTAGAGGGTGAACTTTTTCGAATGTCCGTCAAGGATCTGAATATTCTCTATGAATACTGGGTTTTTCTTTCGATTGTTCATTTGCTTCGCGAGCCCAACGTTAACAATTCGGATCTTCGCGATCTTTTCAAGATCAATCGATCGAGCCTTCAAGTTCGATTAAGGGAGGGGCGTCGTCAACGCGTCAATTGCATCCATTCAAAGGATCGAAAGATCAGCGTCACTTACAACTTTCAATATAACGCCGAAGATGTAACACTCATCCCACAAAAGCCTGACATCATAATTCGATACGAGGAGGTGGGTTGGCCTCAAATTTTACTCGTTTGTGATGCCAAGTACCGAATCGATGCATCCGAGGAATATCGTGAGCAATTTGGATCGTTTGGTCCGCCACGCGATGCGATCAACGTGCTCCATCGGTACCGCGATGCAATTCTCGAATTCGAGAAGGAGACGAAATCTGATGGGCGACCAAAGCACGTGGTCGTTCAAGCGGTAGCGGCATTCCCCTATTCTGAATTGCAGCCGCGAGAATTCCACTCAAGTCGTTTGTGGCAGGCGATTGATCGTTTTGGCATTGGCGCTGTTCCTGCATTACCGAGCAATCTGTCTTACATGCGAGAATGGCTGATACAGGCATTTCGCCAAGGCGGATGGGCGATGGCCGATCGTGCAATTCCACACATTGCGGAAGGCCGTGCACGCGACTGGCGCTTCGCAGCGAGTGAGCCCGTCCTGGTAGGAACGCTAAGAGGTCAAAACCCACATGAGCATTTTTCATGGATCGAATCGACAAATTCTTACTACATTCCGTTTTCGCGAAACCAGCCACGCCAACTTCTTGCAAAACAAGTTGCGATCTATTCGCCACAAAGCATTCATAATGGTTCTGCTATCACGCATATCGCGGACGTTCGAGACGTGGAAATCGTAAAGCGAAGCGAAATCAAAACGCCGTGGTCACCTCGATTTAGTGAAGATGAAAAGATGGTGCTATATCACGTCTCGTCTTTGTCAGAACTAGCCAAGCCGATCAAGTACCACTCTGGTGACAAGACGTCGATTCTGGCACCCCGATGGTCAACAAAACTAGGAATCCAAAGAGCAAGACTTTTGAGTGAGATCGCATTGGAAACTGAACCGGAGTGGAGGCTCTACGAAAAACTGAACGCTGTTGGTGTTGATTTTCAAATCGAAGCGATGTCGCCAAAGAAACTAGATCAGGAAGACCCAGTTGGACGAGCTTTTTTCAAGATAAATCAAAGTACTTCTGTCAGGTTTGACGGAAAAAACGGTTTCCTGGTTTCGGTAGATGGTGCTGCACAATATCTGTCGTCAGTAGAGGACATATTGTCTTTGCTTGGAATAGGCAGATAAGTCGCTTTTATGAGTCAATATTAAGCTTAGTAAGACTGCGGTGTCGATCACAGGCGTATTGGCAATATGGTAGCCACTCAAACATGCAACTTAAAAGCGAACAATCAAAAGGTTACTAGCTGTATCCTTATGATCGATTCCAACCCCTGCAACACTGTTTTTGCATTAGAATTGTCTAGCAGATGACTTACGCTCCATACGACTATGCACCCGCGTGGTTTCCAACCAGAAAATGTTTCCAATGACTTTTCCAATGATCTCACGACTCTGTGCGACGACCCTCTTTTTCACCGCTTCCCATTCCCTTGCCGTGGATTTGACTCCGATCCCTAACAAGCCGATTGCCGAAAAGAAAGAGCTGCTTTTCTCGGATGACTTTGAAGGTACCGAACCCGCCAAAGTGTGGCACAAAGTCGTTCCGACATTTGTGTTCGAAAAAGGTGTCATCAAAGGGACCCAAACTCGCGACAAAGATGTTCCCGCAACCGATACCAAGCCAATCATCAAGGCCCATGCTGCCGTCCACGGCCTTGAGATCCCCACCAAGGACAGTGTCGTCGAGGTGAAGATCCGCTTCGAAGGGGCGTCCATGATCGACGTCGAGTTCGACGATCGCAAGTTCACCGGTGCGCACTATGGACACATCTGCCGCGCACAAGTGCGTCTCACAGGCGTGACCCTCATCGACGAAAAAGATGGTGGGATGCGCAGCGATATCTATGAAATGAAGAAAGACCCGTCGAAAAAAGCCGAAGTCGCCAAGATGGTCGCGGGTCGCAGCGTTACTTATCCAGCGAAACTCGAAGCCGGGAAATGGTACACGCTGGTCGTCGAAACCGTAGGCGATGAAATGCGGGTCACCCTCGACGGTCAACCCGCCGGCTATCTCAAGTCGTCGGGTATCGCGCACGCGTCCAAGTCCAAGATCGAGATTGGCGTCGCGGGCAAGGATGGACTGTTCGACGACCTCAAAGTCTGGAACGCTCAACCTGCAAAGTGAGCCGTTTGCTAACGGGGGCATCGTCAAACATCGCGTGGCACGAGCGTCTCGCTCGTGAATCCATGGGCGAGACGCCTCATGTTTACCCACATTTCAGAACACGTAGACTCGAAGCTCAATATATTTGCGTGATCTCCATGCGTTTTCTCCCCCTCGCCCCGCTTCGGCAAGGCTGTGAAGCATTTTTTCCTGCGATTCGCTACCACTGGCTTTATGCCAGTGGGGCGATAATTGGTGGCTACTAGCCGCAGAGACGGGCCATGGCTCTCCACCGGTTTCATACCGGTGGAAGCAGCGTTTTTCGGATCCCAACGTTGCTTCCACCGAGTAAACTCGGTGGAGAGCCCGAGCCGAGGGCTTTTGACTGTAGCTACCAATTGTTGCCTCCGTCGGGACAATCCCGAACGGAAGGCTTAAATTCAAATAGCGTTCCATTTCATTGACTTCATTGACGAAAATGCTTCACAGCGTTGCCGATTCGGGGAGAGCGGTAGGGCACTGACTTGGTAGCCTCGCGTGCAGTGGTTTGTTTACGCTTCTGAAACGCAGCTAGACATTGAATTCACGATCAAAAAATCAATCAAAACACAGTGTAAACCCCTCACCCCCCGCCCCTCTCCCCGAGACCAGGGCGAGGGGAGCAAGATCAAAAGATGTGGGTAAACATGAGGCGAGACGCCCGTGCCACGATCTAGCGTTTGCCTTCGAGGCTTTGCATCCTCGATTCTAATTGTTGCAACCGAGATTGCGTTTGCGTGAGTTCGCTGTTCACTCGCTCCAGTTCGCTTTGCAAACTCGCCACGTATTCCGGAGTGAGCATTTCTGGCGTAACCGAGGCTGCAGAAGCTTGGTAGGAGGGTGATTCGTGGTCGATCGCCAATGGCACGCTCGCTGTCGTCAGTAGCCGACCGCGATAGTAGGACACCGACATGACTTGCCCCGGCTTTCCTCGTTGAACCGCATCCAAAACCGTTTCCGCCGACTGAACCGGTGCACCGTCAATATCAACGATGCAATCTCCAGGCTTGAGGCCAGCCGAATGTGCAGGCGAAAACGGGATCACGCTTGTCACCGAAGCACCCCGATAGGCAGGTATCGCAAACTGACGCCGAAATCCATCGGACATGTCGCTGACGTTTACCCCAAAAAACGGCTTGGCAGGCCGGTTTGCCATATTCGAAAGACCGTTCGCTGACGGCTCCGCGGTTGTACCTAGGGTGGTACCTGGTAGATTTCCTTGGATCTGACCGGCTATGCTTCGATCTTGCAACACGGCCACTAGGTTGGCAATCTTACCGCGACGATCTACCTGAAATTTCACGGGCGAACCAGCCTCGAATTTCGCCAGTTGATTCGCAAACGCATCCACCGTTGCAACCGCGTGGCCCGATACGCTGATCACGCGATCGCCCACACGAAAGCCCGATTTCCATGCGGGAGAATCCGCCGTAACTTCGACGACAGTCAACCCAAAGCCACCACCGGGAACCGTCTCAACCGTCAAACCCAAATAACCGCCACCTTCCGCAGCTGGCTTGTCAGGATTGGCTGGAAAAGGTTTTGAGGTGGCAGGCTTCGATGCTGGAGACGGGAAAGGTTTGGCGGGACTAGGTTTGGCGGGACTAGGTTTGGCGGGACTAGGTTTGGCCGGACCAGGTTTGGCCGGCGCAAGTTTGGTCGGTGCAGGTTTGGCCGGGAAAGGCGAAGGAACCGGTCCGTCGGATTTCGACTTGATGGGTGCCGGGAGTTCAACGGTGTCTTCACTAAGTTCGGAAGCGGATTTCGGTTTAGCTAGCTCCGGATCAGTCAATAACTCGGGCGTTAAGACATTTGGGAATTCGAGGGTTGGGGTGGCTTCTGGTTCGAGTTTGGATTCCTTCGATTTCGATTCTTGCTGTTTTTGAAAAAGTTTTTGTTCAAGCTGTTTCAAGAACTCTTGGCCCATCAACGAGGGTGCACCAAGCAACCAAATGAAAGCAGCAACGTAAATGTACCAAGCCATTCGCATAACGATCTTCCTAATAACTAAGCGACGAACTCCACCCGCGACAGCCTCAGAAACGCCACAAACCATTGTTGCGCTTTTGATTCGCAAGGCAAGATCACGGCCTCAAGTTTACACGGTAAGGCGTTGCGAATCATCATCAATGTGTCGGGGCTTGCCACCCATTACCAGGCAGAATGCAAAGACACAGCAGACAAAAGGTGCAGGCACGCTCCGCCGTGCCGTTCGCAGTCGAGCTTTTGCGGGGATTCTAGGTGGACGGCACATGGAATGTGCCTACACCTTTGACTTTTGTCGGCTGTGTATGCGAACCGCCTCTGGCCCCTACTTCTTGCTATGGAATTGGGAATGCTAACTCGCGAAACTGCTTCCAGGAGATGACTTGGATCCCTTGTTCGTCAATGAACTTTTTCATTTTCGGATCGGTGAAGATTTGGCGATCTTGATCGCGTCTCTTGGAGCTATCCGAGATCGCGCGGAGCTCTTCGTTGTCGTATCCGCAATGCACGATCAACTGCGTTACGCCGGGCCCGATCTTTCTGATTTCGTCGAAATAGAGTTGCTCGCGTCGATCGGGAATATTCCCGCCGTAGAATTGGAGCAGGTTGTCGAGCAACGGCAGCTTGCGATCCGTGAGTCTTGATACAGCTTCGTCGTGCCGCTCGGCCATCGCCGGGTACTCCTTTTTCATGGCAGGATCCATTTGCTTCATAAACAAAATGGGAAGTCCGTATTCGAGTCCGAGCTCAACATAAACGCTGACCAAATCGGGCCGGGAAACCAATGCTCCCATGTGGGTATCGAGATGGCTGAGCGGTACACCAAAAGCCAACGCCTTATCGATTTGGGCTTTGAGCTCAAGTTTGACCTCAGCTGCCTTGGTGTGCGTGGCAACTTGCTCGGTGTTGTCCCATAGAAATCCTTCCGGATCCACGAGACTCGGGACTCGGTCTAGCGATTCGACCGGCCCCCAACGATAAACATCCCACTCCGAATTCAATGTTAGATGAATTCCGTAGTCGTACTGAGGATGAGCCTTGGCGTATCTCGCGAATTCCGTAAACCATGGGCAAGGAACCATAACGCTTGCGGAACTCACGATTCCGCATTCTAGAGCCGCCTGCGTCGCGAGGTTTGCCGAGTGCGACATGCCAGCATCGTCGGCGTGGATAATTAAGTAGCGGTTTTTGTCTTCAGCGACTCCGAATGCATTCATCGAAACGACAAACAGGAAAGCGAACAACCATTTGCGAGAGTGGACAGTGGATTTCATTCGGGGTTATTTTCGGTTAGCGCAGGAAATAGGCGGGAAAATATAAGCCATCCATCGTACACTTTCGATGGTGAGACTCCGATGGCCTCGTTCGAGTTCGACCTTCTTTCGCCCCGCATGGCCCGAATGGGGCAGAACCAAGGAAAAAAGAGCTCTTACGCCGATCGTCACCGAAATCCAGAATCGCTCATACCGAATCCCGCAGGCTCGTCCTGCGGATCGTTGGGTTTTTTGGCTACCCGCAAAACGCCTCCCTCAATGTCGCGGGGCCGCCCGATATACCTTTGGCAAACAAGTTCAAAATATCCCCTTGTTAAAAGCCAAGTCGGAGCCCGGACTATGGCGAGTCGCCCATCGGCGGGTACAATCCCTTTTTCCAATCACCAATCCTTTCATTTAGGAGTCCGAATTAGATGTTTCGAGCTATTGGCCGTTTCTTTCGCGCAATCGGGTACTTGTTTACAGGCAAAGTGAATACCGCCGCCGACTCGATGAGCAACAACCCAACCGTCATTTCAGCCACTTACGATAAAGTTATCGAAGACAAGAAGCGAAGACTAAACGAGTACAAAGATGCGATTAGTGCGATGATCGCCCAAGAGGAAAGCAAGAAAGAAAAGCTTTCATCGTTGACGGAAGACGTTCAAAAGCTCGAAAAGCTCAAATCAGGTGCCGCAGCCCGCGCTAAGCAAATCGCCGACAAATACAATGGCGATATCAACTTGGTCAAAAGCGACAATGAGTATCTCAGGTGCCAATCCGCTTACAAAGACTTCACCAGCACTTTGGTGGAAAAGCAACAGCGAGCCAAGGAGATTGAAGATGACCTCAAGCAATTGATGACCAACGTCAATGGTCACAAGAGCCAAATTCAATCCCTGATGCGAGATCTGGACAAGATCAAGGAAGAGAAACATGATGCAGTGGCCGACATCCTTTCGGCGACCGAAGAAAAACAAATCGCAGATATGGTCAACGGCATCTCCAATGACAAAACCAATGAAGAGTTGCATCGATTGCGAGAGTTGCGGACGAAAGCGAGCGCCAACGCAAAAATATCCCGCGAGTTGGCCGGAATGGATACCAAGAAAGCCGAATCGGAGTTCTTGGAGTATGCACAAAAGACCGCTGCGGACGATGAATTCGATGCTTTGATTGGTTTGTCCGCAAAGAAGGAAACAACCGAGACCAACGCGCGCGAATCCAAGATTCCAGAAGCGTAGCCTACAGATGGGCTGACGCGCGATGGGAATGACAACGTTTCGTGTTTTCGATTTCGATGGTATGTTGGAGCGAGGGATGCTTTTCTCCAACTCGGGTTCAAGGGTTTCCAAAAAGCGGCGCAAAAGGAAGTGACATTTTGAGTTTAGTGGACGAAGCTGAGGATCACGACGGCAAGGTAGTGAATGACTCCAAGATCGCGTCGCCTCAGTCGGCTCCGGAATGGAAGCCGTTGACCGCGAAACAACGTCGCGTATTGGGTACTCTCATGGAAAAATCCAAAACGACCCCAGATGCCTACCCAATGACTTTCACCGGGCTGTGCACGGGATGCAATCAAAAATCGAACCGAACTCCTATCTCAAACTACACGTCGGAGCAAGTCGAAACGATTGTCGATGAATTGCGATCGATGGGCGCGTTGACCATCGTTCAAGGGCTTGGGAGGGTGACCAAGGTGAGGCATTACGCTTACAATTGGCTTGGACTAAGCAAAGTGGAAGCGGCCGTGATGACCGAGTTGCTACTGAGAGGCGAACAAACCCTTGGCGAGTTGAGAACACGTGCGGCTCGCATGGAGCCCATCAACGATATTCAGCACATGAGCGAATTATTCGCAGAACTGAAGCGAAGAAACTTGGTTGTAGAACTGAGTCCGCCAGGCCGCGGTCAAATTGTTTCACACAACTTGTATCCGGAATGGGAACTCGAACAAGTCCGCAAAAGTGTGGCAACAGGCACATTCGGTGGCAGCGAAGAGTCAAGCAGCACCGCACCCTCCAGTCGGCAATCGTCAACGGGTTCAACAAGCAACTCGGAGTTGGTTGGCAAGTTGGAAACCGAAATTGAAAATCTGAAGAGTAAGGTTATCGAGCTGTCGAATCGATTGGACAGGCTAGAGAAAGATCTCGGCGTTTCCCAGTAAGACAGCGTGCTGCGAAATGTGGGTAAAGATGAGGCGTCTCGCGTCTCGCCCATGGATTCACGAGCGAGCTCGTGCCACGCGGTGGTAACCCGACGCGTAAGCGACGTGCCGACTGCAATCCCTCGCGTATCGGGCTATGATTGGTAGTTTTCAGTCTGCCGATCGCCTCATTAGAGGAAACAGGGCGAGGGTGAGAAAATCCTTTGCACCGCTATCCAGTTGCGTTGGCACGAGTTATTCTTCTGAAGTCGATTCTGATTGCTTCAGCGCTTGGGGCGACGGGACCGAGCGAGAGTTTTTTTACTTAACTCATTGGAATTGAGACATGAGCGATACCGAACAGGCCCCAAAGGGTTTAATGCAGCGAATTCTCGATGTCGTCGAGAAGGCGGGAAATTTGGTCCCCCATCCCGTGCTGATTTTCCTAAGTCTGATCCTGATCGTGATTGCCTTGTCGCATGTCTTGTACCTGGCTGGCGTGAACCACACGTTCCAGGCCATTGTGCCGGAAGGGACGGATGCATCGGCAGCCAAGGGTGAGTACACGCAGTTGTACGATTATGGAACCAAGGTCGAATACGACACGCTTCAGGATAAGCATTATAAGATCGAGAAGCAGTCGATATCCGTTCGAAGTCTCGTATCGTTCGAAGGAATTCGGTTCATTTATTCGTCGCTTATTCCTAACTTCATGAGTTTTACAGCCGTAGGTTTGATGATCGTGGCGATGGTCGGCGCGGGCGTTGCCGAAGCCTCGGGCTTGGTCAACGCGCTCATCCGCAAGCTTGTCATTGTTTCGCCACGGTGGGCGCTGATATACATTCTTTCGTTCGTCGGCATCTTATCGAGTGTCGCAGCGGATGCAGGATATCTCGTACTCATACCGCTTGCAGGGACTGCCTTTCTAAGTATTGGTCGGCATCCAATCGCTGGACTGGCGTTGGGTTTTGCGGCGGTAGCCGGCGCCTTCACGGTCAACATGCTGATAAAGCCGTTGGACGCAGTGCTGGTAGAGTTCACCACCGATGCGATTGCTTTGGTGGATCCAACCTTGACCATTGGGCTTGCATCCAACCTTTGGTTTTCGATCGCATCGGTCATCGTACTAACCATCCTTTTAGCCGTCATCACGGAGCGGGTGATTGAGCCTCGGATGGGCAAGTATGACATAGCCCTCGCGGGAGATAATCCACCGAATGTCGAACAAGGAGCTTTGTCGGTCGATGAATCGCGAGGACTGCTGTATGCAGGCCTCGCCCTGTTGGCCACATTGGTAATATTTGGCTTGTTGACGTTGCCTTCGGGCGCTCCGCTGAGACATCCCGATACAGATGTTTTGATCGGAAACTCACCTTTCATGAATGGGCTGATTGCCTTGATCATGATCTTGTTCTTGGTAACCGGTGCTGCCTACGGCTTCGGCGCAAGGACGATGAACAGCCTGACGGACATCATCAAGTCCATGGAAAAAGCCATGTCAGGATTGGGTGGCTTGATCTTGCTATTCCTGGTCTTGAGTCAGTTCATCGCTTATTTCAATTACACGAACATGGGGACGATCCTAGCTCTGAAATTGGCCGAGTTGTTAGCGGCCGCGAATTTTCCCGCGTTGTTGCTGCTGATCGGTTTCATCATTGTGGTTGCCTTGATTGACTTTTTGATCACGGGTGCCATTGCGAAATGGGCGTTGTTTGCTCCCATTTTTGTTCCGCTGCTGATGGCCCTGGCGGTTGCTCCCGAGGCCGTACTGGCCGCCTACCGGGTGGCCGATTCCCCGATCAACACCATAACACCTTTGAACGCTTATTTCGCATTGGTCGTCGGGTTCGCACAGAAGTACGATAAGAATGCGGGTGTCGGTACGGTTGTTTCGATGATGCTTCCGTATGTGATACTTACGTTCGTAGTTTGGACCGCTTTGTTTGCCGCTTGGCACTTGCTCGGAATTCCCTGGGGGCTGTAATTCGAGCGCCACAGGTTCGACCTTTGGGTTAAGCTAAAAACCCGAACGAACCGCAGCACAGGCTGCGGGGTTCGAATACCAAAGGCTTGACCTGTGGATGGTTGTGCTTTGTGGCTACGGAGGCGGGCCTGCGGGTTTACCTCTCGTTACCAAGATCTGCTTGGTAACGCACACACGGGATGCTACGCTTTCCGTCTAATTCGCTTTCTTACTTGCATTCGATGCAGTTGGATTTGGCATGCGTTGGAGATGCGCAAGCAATTCGCGAACAACTTCGGGATGACTAGCCGCCAAGTTCTTCGTTTCATCGGAATCCGTTTCGTAGTCGAATAGTTCAAGTCGCTGCTCTCCCCTATCTTTGTCGTGTTGGGCGATGAGACGCCATCGGTCGGTACGAACGGTGCGCTGGCCGTCCGTCCAAAAACTGGTTGCAGGCTTGTGCTCGTTTGCCGATGGGTCGATCAATTGCGGGCGAAGACTGCGACCGTCGAGTTCCTTGGGCGCGGGGAGCGAGCAAAGATCAGCCAGCGTCGGATACAAATCCACGGTTTCGACGACAGTGTCGCTGGCCGTTCCGGGGTACAGCATTCCCGGATAGCGAATCAACATCGGTGTTCGGAGCGCGTGTTCGTATAGACAGTGTTTGCCCCAAATCGCATGCTCACCGAGTAGGAAACCATGATCGCTCCATACGATGACAATCGTGTTCTTGTCGAGTTGTAAATCTTGCAATGCGGCAAGGACACGGCCAACCTGGGCGTCCATGTAACTGACGCTGGCAGCGTAGGCTCCGCGCAACAGCCTCGCGTACGCGACATCGGTAGCTGGGTCGCGACCTGCCTCATGTCCGTAATTCCTGCGAAATTCGCTGCTGGCATGCCAGCCAGACGGCCAATTGGGTTTCGCTGCTGCGTTGGGAGGCAGATTCGGAACGCTCGACGAATGCAAGTCATGCCATTTCTTTGGCGCAGCGAAGGGCAGATGGGGCTTGAAAAATCCGACGCCGAAAAACCAAGGTTGTGTTTGTGACGCCAGTTGCGTCAAAGTCGCGACAGCTTCCTTGGCAACCCATGCATCCGGATACGCATCGTCGGGTCCGTCCTTGGCTTGCCAAGCTGGCGATTTGCCTGGCTTGCGGTCTTCACCATCGGCATAACCATGCATGATCGCTTCCGGCGATTTCCATGGCCCGTCCGGAATCCAAGCCCGGTCCCAAGCACCCGGCAATTCCTCGGGGCCCTCCGCCCAGTTCTTTCCGGTCAAACCGCCAGGATGGTGCGTTAGTTTGCCAATCGCAAGCGTCTGATAGCCGTTTTGGCGAAAGAGTGCTGGCAGGCTGCGTGTCCCCCAGTTCGCTTGGGTGCTTGCGATGCCGCCGTTGTTCACTTGAGATCCGACCGAAGGATACTGCCCACGCCACAACGCGCAACGGGACGCACCGCAAGTCGGCACTTGAACGTAATGCCGTCGAAACAGCCGTGCGGTTGAGGCAAATGCATCCAATTGCGGTGTTTTCGCGTGCAAAATACCGAGCGCACCCAAGTCGGACCGTAAATCGTCGACCGCGATAAAGAGCACGTTGGGACGCGGTAATGGGTCCGTCGCTAGGAGCATGGACGGTACCAACCAAACCAGCAGCACGGTAGCAAAGAACGCTATTGAAATGTGTTCGATGTGTTTATTCACGCTTCGATTGCCTCACCCTATCGCGGGGATACTAGATTGATTTTTCGCAGCCGATCCACGCAAAGAGCGCATTCGGACGGATTCCACCAATCCGTCAGTTTAGCTTCGCTGGCAAAAGGAAAGCAGGGGTGGCGCGCCCAGTTGCTGTGACAAAATGCACGGGTAATCACCGGAGGGATCGCGAGAATCGCGTCACCGCCACTATCGTCTAAAACCTCCCGCAATCGTAAAAAAGGGTTGCGGCGCACGCCTTCCGGTGAGTCGAATAGAATAAAATCACACGCTTCGCAAAGGACTCTGACGACGAGCACGCCCTTCGTTCCTCAGAGCGTGGCTAACTGTAAAATACAATTTGTCACACCCACCTCCAAATTCCACTCTCCAGGAAAAACCGAAATGAAACCTGTTAACCGCCGACATTTCGTGCAAAGTTCCGCGCTGGCAACCGCCTCGCTCGCGGCACCCGCTCTCGTCAAATCCGCAAACGCGCCCGACAAAATCAACTTGGCTTTCATTGGGCCAGGTGGCATGGGTTCGAGCCATGTTAAGACGTTTTGTCAACGTAGCGACATGAACTTCTCATGGGTCTGCGACGTGGACTCGAAGCGAGCCGAAGTGGCGGCCAAGACGATCAAGGACGTTACCGGTCAGACCGTCAAAACAACCAATGACATGCGTCGCGTGCTCGATGACAAATCCGTTCAAGCGGTCGTTATAGCGACCCCGGACCATTGGCATGCACCTGGTGCTATCTTGGCCGCGAACGCTGGAAAACACGTGTATGTTGAGAAGCCCTGCTCGCATAATTTGCGGGAGGGCCGACTGATGATCGAGGCGGCTGCCAAAAACAAAGTCGTCATGCAAGTCGGTACACAAAGCCGTAGCACCGCACATATCATCCAGATTATGGAAAAGCTTCACGGAGGAATCATCGGTGATATTCTCGTTGCCAAGGCATGGAATAGCCAACTCCGTGCGAATCATGGCCACAAGCCTGTCAGCGAGCCACCACCGGAATTGGACTACGATCTGTGGCTTGGTCCAGTCCCGAAGGTTCCGTTCAAAACCACCTATCATCCGGCTCATTGGCGATGGTTTCATCACTTCGGAGCGGGCGATATTGGCAACGACGGAGTGCATGACATCGATATCGCTCGTTGGGGGCTCGGTGTCGAACAGCACCCAAACCGTATCATCAGCCAAGGGAGCAAATTGTTCTTTGACGACGACCAAGAATGGCCCGATACGCTCTATTGCGGTTTCGAATATGATGTTCCGAACGGCAAGACCAAACAACTCGTCTACGAGCAACGCGACTGGTCACCCTATGTACAGGAAGGGCATGAAAATGGCTGTGCATGGTACGGCACAAACGGCATGGCGATTGGAGGCAAGGCCAAGGGTTGGCAGATTTTCGGCCGCAAGAACAAGCTCATCGAAGACATCCCGTCGACATCGGGCCCTGACCTAGCAGCCCATCACGCGAATTTCTTGGATGCGATCCGCACCGGAGCGAAACTCAATGCGGACATCACCATCAACCATCTTTCGACTTCGCTCTGCCATCTAGGCAACATCGCCGCTCGCACGCCACAGGCTCTCGTGTTTGATCCTGCCAAAGAGCAGTTCCTTGCAGCGAACGATAACACCGCAAAGCTACTTCGCC
>JAIPFP010000080.1 GCA_021736575.1 Pirellula sp.
CTGGAATGTGGATCGACTTGGTATGGAATTTCAAAAAGTACTTTGGAAAGAGCCGAGGTGCCGGATCGCCCGATCGAATGCGTGAGATGGCAGCCTCGGGAGGCAAGATGTTCCAACCGGGCCAGAAGCTGGCTCGCAAATGCTTTGTCTGAGCGAGTTATTCCAAGCGTCTTTCTTAAGACTGTACCTGTCGTCAAGTCTCTCGGAGCCGAGGTGTCTTGGCTTTTGCTACCTCGGACCTGCCGGTAACGCAGGCCCGAACGGAAGGGGTAGGTTCAGCGATCCTTTTGAAACTCTCGATAGTCACGAGGGCTTGTTCCTGAATATTTCTTGAAAACAACGCTAAAATACTGACTCGATGAAAAGCCGCTTTCCATTGCAATATTGGTTACCGTATGGTTGGTTTTACGTAACAGCAATTGGGCATGATCCACCCGCAAGCGGAGCCAGTAGTCGTTGGGGGTCATACCTGTCGATTCCTTGAACAGCGAGAAAAGCCTTGCTCGGCTACAATTCGCTGCTTTCGCAACGGACTCGATGGAGTCGTCAAAACGCAGGTTTTGTTTCATATAGTTCATAGCAGATTGGACGACTTGCGTCGGTTCGAGAACTCCCGACGACGAAAACTGTTTGGCCACTTCTAGAAGAATAGCGCAGATCGCAAGTCGAAAAGACACGAGCGTGGCGGCATTGGCGGATCGGATGTTTTCTAGAGAAGGGGAGAGGGCCTTGATGTACCGTCGGATGTCCGCATTGATTCGATGTGTGTAACCGGCCCCCATTCGGATTTGGAGAGTAAGCCACCGCAGGTCTTTGTTGGTGAACGGAGTGTTGCGAATTGCATTCTTCACGGTTGGATCGAATAGGATTCCCAACAACCGGGCTGGACTCCTTACATTGTGTTTCCCGCGATGCTGCACGCATGGGGCGATAGAAAGAAACTGCCCCCCTGCGAGCGACTCCATGCGTCCATCTTCAAATTCGTATTCCGTAGATCCCTCGAGGACCATCAAGATTTCAAAACAATCGTGCGAGTGCCAAGTGATTCGCGATGCCTTTTGCGATCGCACCAGAGCGCACCTTTCGAGGATTGGCAGTTGAAGTTGCTCTCCCGTGGTGCAAATTTCGTCCGGGCTACGTTTGGATAGGGAATCCATCTAACACCTTAACATGTGCAAAATAGTCTATGGTACAAAATCGGAAGACGCGACCAAACGAATTTGTCAAAATATACGCTGAGGCATTGTTTGATTCAAGAACTTTGTTGTGAGGCTAACATGAATATACGTAGGCGGCGTGGTTTTACGTTGGTGGAGCTTTTGGTCGTTATCGCAATCATTGGGATTTTGGTAGGGCTGTTGCTACCGGCTGTTCAAGCCGCGCGCGAAGCAGCACGGCGGATGCAGTGTTCGAACAATTTGAAGCAATGGGGATTAGCGAACCATAACTTTGAAAGCGCGTTCAAACGCTTTCCCTACGGCATGCTTCGTCCAGACGGAACTGGCTGGGGGCACCCAGAGTGGGGAACTCCGACACAGAATCGACGATACGCGCTGACTCACCAATTGCTTCCGTTCATGGAACAAACAGCGTTATACGATTGGTTTGATCAATTGAATTTTGGAAACAACGAATTAGACAGATTGCCAACAGGTGGTTATGGTGCTCGGTGGCAGGGGAATTGGTTTGTCAGGCAGACGTTTCCTGCGCTCATGTGCCCATCGAATCCAGCAAGCCCATTCAACGAGAGTCATGATGCTGCATCCAACGGACGCCATGCCCGTGGAGACTATTTGGCGTCTGCTGGAAGACGCGGTTTCCCCGGATTTAACGCGACTTTACCAAGCCTCTGGAATCCGTTTGGTCCCGGCAGTGATAACCCTCGGCCTGCTGGCAGCGCTGGATCCGCGCGAAGCGGCCGCGCAGATGGAATGTTCAATCGAAATGTTGCTTACAAGATAGCAGATGCTACAGATGGGACCAGCAATACGATTCTGATGGGGGAGCGCGCGTACTTTGATCCTGTCTTCGATCGATGTGGTCCAGAAACTGGCTGGTCAACGACTAAGATTGGTAATTGGGGTTGGATATGGTTTGGTGCTGAGGGTAACGCGTTTTTGGGAACCGGAGTACCTATCAACTTCAGAATTCGAGACTGCATAGAATACCGCGATCAGATTCGATACGAAAATCGAATCAATGCTTTCGGTAGCATGCACACGGGCGGTTGCAACGTTACTTTGACCGACGGCGCGGTAAGATTTTTGAGCCAAAGCATTTCTCCCATTACATTCAATGCGATGGGCTCAAGAGCTGGTGGAGAAGTCTTCGAAATGCCAGATTGATTTTTCCTTGCAACTTTAGGTCTGCCGTTGTTTTCATAAAATCAACAAGTAACATGGAAGCGAAAACTCTGATATGCGAGAAAGTCTAAGTACACCTTTTCTATGGTGCACCGTTGTTTTGTTGCTAAGTGCGACCGGTTGTGACTCCGGTCCTAAAGTCGCAGAAGTCTCCGGTACGATTACGCTCAATGACGGAAAGCCATTGGAGTTGATCCACGTGGAGTTTTGGTCCGAAGGCGGCCCGCGATCTTGGGGAAAAACCGACGACCTTGGAAAGTTCAGGCTCAAACTAGATACAGAGGATTCGAAGGACGGCGCCATTATTGGAAAACAGAAGGTACTGCTTAGAGATACATGGCCACTCAAAGACAACAAATTGGGTGAAGGTGGAGAGTGGATCGATAATTCTAAAGGCAAGAAGCCGCGGATTCATTCCAAATACTACGATGAAGGTACAACTCCTCTCTCGGTCGAAGTCAAAGTTGGCGAGAAGAACAACTTTGAAATCAAGTGTGAGCCAGCACCAAAATAACCGGCCTCGCCGTTTCGTTCTTCGGCGTCTATCATGACCCAGGCGGTTGGGGCGAACACAAGCTAGCCTTTGGCGTCGTTTTTGTCTGCCGGTCGGTATACGCCTCGGTCGGTATATGCCTGGCACCTACTGGCTTTTGTGGCACCTACTGGCTTTTGTGTACCCAAGGCTTCCAAACCATGAAACCGTCAACTCGAATACTATCCTTAGTAATTGTCTCGCTATGGGTTGCGTCCTCTACCGCACAATCACCAGTGGAGCAAATCGAGTCGCAATCGGGAAAAGCGTGGGTGACGCCAGAGGTAAAAGCTCCTCGTGTGTCGTTTCATACTTTTGATAGCGACGCCGCCAAGGGCAAAGTCAGTTATCACATCTACACGCCAGCAGCATACGATCGCGAACCGCAACGACGATTCCCGGTTGTTTATTGGCTGCATGGATCAGGTGGTGGACTCGCTGGTCTCGCGAAAGTCGCAGGTCACTTTGATGCTGCCATCGAAACGGGCAAGACTCCGCCGTGCTTTGTAGTCTTCGTCAATGGTCTGGTCGAAGGGATGTATGTCGATTGGAAAGACGGCTCAGCGCCGATGGAGACTATTGTCGTCAAAGAACTCGTACCGCATATCGATGCAACGTATCGCACTATCGCAACACGCGAAGGGAGATTGCTCGATGGCTACAGCATGGGTGGTTACGGCGCCGCACGCTTAGGCTTCAAGTATCACGATCTATTTCGTGCAATCTCAATCATGGGAGGTGGACCGCTACAAGCTGAACTCATTCAGGCACCACGTGCGGGTCGACAACGAGCCGCTGAAGTCTTGAAGCAGGTCTACGGAGGCGATCAAGAGTATTTCAAAAACGTTAGTCCACGCCGACTCGCGGAGCAAAACGCCGAGGCGATTATCAAGGGCTCGCTCGTTCGCCAAGTTTGCGGTGACGAGGACGAGACGTTTGGCCAAAACCGGATCTTCCACGAACATCTTGAACGCTTGAAGATCCCGCATACTTGGACAGTGCTACCCGGAGTGGAACATAACCCGATGAAGACGCTCCAAGCGCTGGGCGACTCCAACTGGGCTTTTTATCGCGAGGCCTTCGGTGATCCAAAATAACCGAACAACTAGCGGCGGCATTCGAGTATCGCTTGGCCGCGTCGATGCTGTCGAATCCGTTGAAATGTTGGTACTCATGAATGGTTCCGGGAAAGTCGAACGCTACGACCTTGCAAGCGGCGAGGTGTTGGCGTGAACAAACGCAATTTCAAGATTCGATGTTATGTTGCGTTTAGTGCGCTAATGTTTTGCGCATCAACCTCTCTGTCTCAAACGCGAGATACGCTGTCGGATACTTGGGCTGCCACGGATGCTTTAGGGCGAGTATTGCCGATGAGCTCTGAAGTTGACGAGCCCAAGCTGGACCGATCCGTTGGCATCTTTTACTTCAATTGGCAAGCCTCTTTCGGAAACCAGAATGTCTATGACATCTCGAAGATTCTGAAAGCGAACGCGACAGCGATACCTTGGGGGCCTGCACAAGCCCCGCACTACTGGAACGAGCCTCGCTTTGGTTACTACAGACCGGATGATCCATGGGTCATCCGGAAACAAGTCCAAATGCTCAAGGATGCTGGCGTGGACGTGCTCATTTTTGACGCTACCAATGGACTTACTTATGACGCGGAGCGAGAAGCGTTGTGCTTGGTGTTAGAACAAATGCAATCCGAAGGACATCTCGTCCCCAGGATCGCGATGTTTGCCAATGCTAGTCACAACGCGGTAGTACAGCATTTGTGGGAGACGTTTTACAAGCCTGGCAAACATCGGAAACTCTGGTTTGAGTGGAAAGGAAAGCCTTTGCTACTTACGCCCACGACTGGGTTGAGTGAAGATGTGACAACCTTTTTTACCATCCGTACCTCTTGGGCTTGGACTCGCGGTCAACCTTGGTTCGGCGATGGAAAGGATAAGTGGCCGTGGCTCGACTTCGCGCCGCAGGTGCCAGGCTGGCATGACGCGCCCAACAAAGCAGAATGCGTCCCAGTAGGAGTGAGTCAACACGCGACCAGCAATATTGGACGCAGTTACCATGGCAGTCGGCAACCTGCGCCAACTGAGTGTCATCCAGAACAGGGATGGTACTTCGATGAGCAATGGCGGCATGCCCTCCCACTCGATCCCGAGTTCATCTTCATCACCGGCTGGAATGAATGGGTGGCCCAGCGTTTCATCTCGGATGGCACTCAACCCTTCCAAGGCCGAATCTTGCCAGCCGGAGAATCATTCTTTGTTGATTTGTACGACCAGGAGTTCAGTCGCGACATCGAGCCCATGCGTGGCGGTTTTGGTGACAACTACTACTGGCAGATGGCCGCTAACATTCGTCGATACAAAGGTGTACGACCAGTGCCTGGTGCCTCGCCACCCAAAACGATTTTGATCCCTGGCGACTTTGCACAATGGGACAATGTAAAACCCGTGTATCTCGATGACCAGCACGACACCGGGCACCGCGATCACGAAGGCGTGCCCGGTGCTGGGCGCTACATCAACAAGACGGGTCGAAACGATCTCGACACAATGCACGTCGGCTATGATGCCACTCATCTCTTCTTTCACGTAACCACACGTGAGCCGCTCACCCCCTCAAACGATGTCGATTGGATGATCTTGTTGCTCGACATCGATCAAGATGGCAAGACTGGATACCTCGGTTACGACTACCGGCTCAATCACAGTCGAAGTTCTCCGGGTGCCTCAAGCATTGAACTTTGGGATGGCAAAGCGTGGATAGCAGCAGGAAAGGCAAAGTTGCAAGTGGGCACAAACGAGCTTCATCTCGCGATCGATCGTCATTCGCTTGGCTTGACTGCTGACAAACCCTTGAAACTTGACTTTAAGTGGACCGACAATATCCCTCCTGGTGGCGATGGCATGGATTTTCTTGATCAAGGCGATACTGCGCCAAACGCCAGATTTAACTATCGCTTCCTCGTTTCGCCAACTCTCACTTCACCATAATCCTCTTGAATCCCCCCGCCATGACACGCACAAACACTAAGTCTCGCATTCGGCCCGTCATGGGTTGTTTCCTGTCCATCGCAATGTTCTTCGTCATTGGCTTCAGTGAATCCGCTCTATGGGCACAGAATCGTGCAATGCCTAAGGTTGAGCGTGTCGATGCACAACCGTTGCTGCTAATTACCAACCGACTAGCGGAAGCCATGCAGTCGATTGGGGCACCTTTCACGGCGAACCAAATCGATACGCTTAGCGTTCTCAAGAATGAGCCGAATGATGCCAAAATCACTGCCAGTATTCAGCGAATGTTAGATCCCGTGTGCGTTGCCTCCATTGAAATTCGAGCCGACGGCGAGACGATCGTAACACCGGGTGAGACGGTGGATTTAGCGGAAAACGGTTGGCGAGCCATGCTCGTAAAAGTCGTCAATCGGGCTGGGGTCCAATCCAAGCTACGTGTGGATAGCCCCAACGCGAGACCCATTCCACACGGTCCAAAAGATGACATCGACAATCGTTGGTTGGCTCTTTCGATGTTTGATGGACGGCCTCTTAACGCCAATCTCAGCGGTCTGGAATTGGAATATCGTATCGTTCAGTTATCTTCAACCACCGTCGGCAATCGCAAGGCTCGACTCGAGTTTAACGCTGGCATCGCGGGTTCCGCAAATTCCTCGGTCATTCGACAATGGCGGTTTGACAAGGATTCCGATGGATGGGGCGAACTCAAGGACTTGAAAATGGTGGTGCGTAATCAGTCACTCTTTCTCGAAGCCACAGGAGACGATCCATTCTTTTCTGCACCAGTTACGGCTCGAGGCGGACGGATGGTACTTCGCTTCTGGGGCCGCCCTGATGGACCGGGAGTTGGACAAGTCTTTTGGTGGACCGAACAGTTACCACAACCCGATGGTGGCCGACAAATGGTATTCCAACTCGACCCTGGTAGCGATCGTGAATACGCTATCGAGTTCCCTGTTGAAGGTGATTTGAAAGGCGTTCGAATCGATCCCCTGCAGGGCCCGGGCAAATTCCGCATCGATTGGATTAATCTTGAATATGCTGCTGGCGAAAATGGTACATGGAGCGGAACCGATGTAGAAATTCAAACCGTTCCAAGCACCGAAGTCAAATTCGCAGTCACCGATGCGGATGGTTCGCCCTGCATGGCAGCCTTTGAGATTCGCGACGATCAGGGTCGCGTCTATCCATACCAATCAAAACGCCAAGCGCCCGATTTCTTCTTTCAAACTCAGATCTATCGCGAGTCGGGCGAGAGCATTCGATTGCCTCGAGGGAAATACACGGTGAAGTGTTCGCATGGTCCAGAGAGCATCGTTCAAATGCAAACGCTGGATGTGGGTGACGATCCGGTAACGCTGAACTATCAGGTCGAGCGATGGATCGACACAGCCAAGCTTGGTTACTGGAGCGGTGATCACCATATCCATGCTGCGGGTTGTTTGCATTACGAGAACCCGATGCAGGGTGTGTTACCCAAAGACATGCTGAGGCATATCATGGGCGAAGATGTCAAGGTAGGTTGCTGTCTCACTTGGGGGCCTTGTTTCGATTTCCAAAAGCAGTTCTTTTCGGGCAAGCCGGACGACGTGAGTCGCTACCCGTATCTTCTTCGTTACGACATCGAAGTCAGCGGATTTGGCTCTCATCAGTCCGGGCACTTGAACTTGCTCAAACTTCGTCAGCAGATTCCCGCAGGGGGAAACTCGAATCAGCATTGGCCGACTCTGGGAATGAACACATTGCGATGGGCCAAACAGCAAGGGGCAGTAACCGGAACAGCTCACAGCGGTTCAGGCCTGACACGCAGCGTCGGTCGCGTCGAAGGTAAAGACGGACCACACCGCTTGCCCAATTTTGATATCCCTGCGTTTGATGGAATCGGCGCCAATGAGTTCATCATGCAGGTGACTCATGAAGTAGACGGACCCGATGGAATGAAGCAACCTGCGCTCGACTTCATCGCGACCATGAACACGCCTCGTGAGACGGAATGGAACATTTGGTACCACGTGCTTAATTGTGGACGTCATGTTGTTGCTAGCGGCGAGACCGACTTCCCATGTATGACTGGGGAACGCCTGGGAATAGGACGTGTTTATGTCAAGCTTGGCGGTGTGTTGGATTATGACCAATGGGTCGAAGCACTTCGCCGTGGTGAAAGCTACGTTAGCGATGGCACGAGTCACCTCATGGACTTCGAAAAACAGAATGATGGTTCGTTCTCGTTAACCGCTGCGGCCTATAAACCTGGTAAGGCCGACGTTGACGTTGAACTGATCGTCAATGGATATCCTGTGGCCTCTCAAAAGATAAAAGCCCACGGCAAGACGCAGGAGCTTCACTTTGAAATTGCAAAACCGGAACGAAGCTGCTGGGTGGCTGCACGCATTTTTCCTTCGGCCCACACGAATCCAATTTGGGTTAATGTAGACAACAAGCCTGTGAGTGTCCGTGCCAGCGCCAAATGGTGTCTCGCTGCCCTGGAACAATGTTGGCTCGAGAAGCATAAGACGTACGCTCCGGGCGAGCAACCTCAAGCTCGTCTGGATTACGAACATGCGAGAAAGAACTATCAAAGGATTCTCAAGGATGCAGCCGAATAGTCGCGAATCGCGAATCGCACGAAAATCCTGCGGCGCAAGTCGCCCACGGAAAACGATAAAGCAGTTCTCGCTTCCCATCGCATTACTCTCGGTTACCATTGCATCGGGATGCAAACCGACGCAAAAATCCACTCAAATTCCCTCCGCCGAAGTCAGCAATGTCGAACAAGCCAAACCGGCAGTGTTGATCACGGTAAGCATCTCCCCTGAATCAAGGGTTAAGGCGACTGCCGAGGATATCGCGATGGAGCTTGATCAAGGCGTCTGGAAAGATTTCTTAGTCGAAATCGAGAACGCTGCTGGGATCACAGCTCCACTAATCGTTGAGTCCGAGCAGATCTTGCAGTCCGATGATGACAGCTCGCGAGAACGGTGGCTACAGTTCGAGCTCCAACCCAACGTGGCACTCACTGGGTTGCGGAACGAAATCCGCACTCTAAGGTTGAAGAGCCGTGACTCAGGAATTCGGACAGCTATCCTCAACTTCAATGCGGGACAGGGAACACAAGACTTGGGGTTCCGCAGCGATGTACTGTTTACGTTTAAGGTGCACGAAAAGTGACGAAGAGCCGAAACATCCTATGGATTGGATTGAATACGATCGTTTTCTTGTCGCTGGCGATATCGCATGCGGCATTGCTTCACTCACACCCGCCCGAGTTTCATCAGAAAGGGATAAAAGCGAGGAAGACAACGACATGGATTGCCAACAAGAATGTGGCAGATGAGGCTGACCGACAAATAGCCTATTTCCAGTTCGAATTCTTGAGCGATCTTGCCCTCGAGTGCCCCACAGAAATCCAGCCAACTGTAACCCAACAAGCACTCGCAGAACTCCATGTTGCAACGCAAACACCGCAAGCGTTGCCACTGCATGAGTTGCTAGCCAATCGAGCTAACTTGCATGCGAAGCTACGAGCGTTACACACGGTGATCGAATGCAAATGGAGTACCGAGGGAATCGTTGTCGCGAGTGAAATAACGCCTGTCGACATCGCGCGAGGACTTTCGACATGCGTCATTCTCGAGATCCAGAACGGCGACAAAGTTTCTACTGACATATCCGTGAGCGTCGCCGATAAAAGGCAAAACTCGGTGCCATGGACGGTACTGCCATCCAATTCACAGTTCTTTCTCGTTACTTTGTACGCTGATGCTCCAACGGCCCGCATTGAACTACAAGCGGGCAGTGTTTCACATGAGCTTACAGTCCCCATTCAACAACTCGAACCCGCACGGATTCGCGGGCGACTCATCGATGGCGACCTGAACTTACCCACCGCTGCACGCGTTTGGGTAGAAGGGAGCGATCATCAGTATCGGCATGCTGGCCCTTTCGCGTTGAATCGATCCTTTACGGAAAAGCCATTGCTGCTTTTCACTGTACCGCGAGCTTACCGAGTACCTTTCTTCTATGCGGATGGAACTTTTGAGATCGATGTTCCACCTGGACCGACGATCGTCACTCTCGAACGTGGCTTCGAGCATCTGCTTAAGAGAGAAACTATCGACTTAAAGCCTGGAGAAACACGCGACCTGACATTGGCTTCCAGTCGTTTTGTCGATTTGAAGAAAGAGGGCTGGATCAGCGGTGACACACACATCCACTGGGTAACCAACGCCTGGAATGTTGACCTACCAATCGACGACCTCGCGAGGGTGCAACGAGCGGAAGATTTGCGAGTTGCCAACAATCTCACACTGCTCCATCGAACCAATGTCGATGCTTTTATCAAACCGTCACAAGCCCCTGTCGGTCCGATCAAGAGACTTTGTGACGGTGATTACCATATCGAAATGGCCGAGGAGTATCGCAATCAGAATTTGTACGGCCATCTTTGTTTTCTCAACTTAAAATGGTTGGTTATGCCCATCGGCACCGGCCCGCAAATCGCTGGCGACGATTCACTCGACTACCCAATCAATAAGCCAGCGATCCTACAAGCTCGGGAACAAGGCGCGATCAGTATTGAGGCACATGGTATCGGGGCGAATCACGAACTTCCCCTGAATGCAATTCATGCTCTCACGGATTCGCTCGACCAAATAGATCCTGACGACTACTATCGTTTGTTGGATTGCGGTTTCCAGTTGCCACTCACCAATGGTAGTGACCATCCAGCACGGATTGCCGGCTGTGCAAGGGCATACGTGAAGATCGACGGGGATTTTACGTATGAGAAATGGATCGATGGAATCCGCCGTGGCCGAACGTTCACAACCTCAGGGCCACTGCTGTTCTTAAAGGTCAATTCAAAGCAGGTTGGCGATGTCTTGAGTGCGAGCAAGGACGAGCCGCTTGCCATTACCGTGAAAGCTCAATCGCGTTTCCCGATAGGCCGCTTGCAACTGCTTTCGAATGGAGAGGTTTTGAAAGAAATGGAAACGGATGAAAATGTAGCCACGATCGAGTTGAATTTGACCGCCCAACAGAGCCGTTGGATTGTCGCAAGATGCTCGCGAAGCGATCAGTGGAATGCTATTTGGCAGCCTGACGTTGCTCACACGAGTGCGATTTACGTTCACGTAGACAATCGGCCGGTATTTCGCGAGGATGCCGCCCGCGAATGGATCACTCGCATGCGAATGCATATTCGCGACATTCAAACCAAGGGCGTGTTCGGAAACGATGCTCAGCGACAGGAAGCCATCGCATACGTTGACGAATCCATTCGTCGCTATGAGCGACTGATCCATCGGCGAACTGCTGGGAACAAATCATCGCTTTCCCTAAGTGAACAAGCAGATAATCTGCTGATGCTTGCTACCTTTGCATCGAGTACGGTGAATGATCTTCCGGCAATGCGTTCGTTAATGCACGCAACCAATATCGATGAGCTAAGGAGAGCAGTCGAACCATTTGTGCTATGCAAAGTCACGATCGATTCGAACTCGCAGTTTGAAGCGACTCCCTGTTTGAAATTGGAAGATCTATCACAAAATCACACACATCGATTCCTGGTAGAAATTCACAACAAACGCAAAGTACAAGCCCAGCTAAACATTCACGAAGCGGGCCAATCATGGAACGCATCGAGTCGCGGGTGCGAGATCGGTCTGGTCGAGAACATCTTTTCCACGTCGAAGTTGACTGGGGATGAATTCGAATGGAAATTGATAGAGCTGCGTTGGAGAGAAGCTGGCAATTATCAAATGGAAGCGACCATAGGAAATTTGCCTGCAAAACCCGAAAGTAGTTTTATCCTAAACTTGCCAGCCCACAGTCCTTGACTAGGCAAATGACGGAATTCCTGCGATTTCCAGACTTGCAATTCAATACGCGAGTTCTGGTTCGATGTAGGAGCATGTGTCAATCCGTCTATTTTAAGTCTGGTATTTGGGTTGGCTCCGCGCGTGGACGGCCATTTTGACTATGGCGAAACTTCGAAACCGCCTCATAAATGGTTCCGCGGGCTCGATTGATAGAACCGAGTGGTCGGTGAGCCGGCAAGGCATGCCATGGAGTGAACGACAAATCTTCGGCAACTTTCAAGTCAACTCCAGACAATAGATCCTGCTTGGGGATGCGAATAAGCGCTACGCGGACAAAAGGAGAATCGGACTCAGGCCATTCCACTATCGAATCCTCAATCGGCATCCGAATCGGATCGAGTTGCCGCTGCACCATAAACTCAAATGTGACGGACTCCTTGCCAATCTGCTGAACTAGCGCATCGCGCAGAAAATCAGCACCGCTTTCCAAGGGGGGCGTTTGAGTTTGCGAGAGAATCGGTCGCGCTGAATACTTAACAGCCATTCGAGCATTCAACGCGTAAGGCGTTTGGCTCCAATATCGCGAATGAAGCGGATTGTAAAACGGTTGCTGAGCCATTCCCTGCAATGCAAACGCGACCTTCGGTTGCGTCTTGAGGAAATCAGCGATGGTGCTTCGAGCCCCCGCTTCATGAAAGGCTTCGTAATCTTTCAAGTTAGATACAAAAAATGTTGGGTAGTTAATCATCACGAAGTCATGCGTTGTCGCGTTCAGTTCGTCTTTGAGAATTTTCTCACCACCGACACCAAGTAGTTTGATCGCCATGCCACGGGCTTGCGGCACATTGTCCGCTCGCACACTATCACCCCCTGCGGAAAATCGAATGAGCGCCTGAAAAGTACTGGGAGTGGCGAACAGTCCCTGACGGAGTTCCGCAGGTATTCCAGGAACGATTTCAAATTCCGCTCTCACTAGCCCATGCGTCTTCGGATGAGCATCGCGAAGGGCTTGTTTTCCGGCAGGGTATTGTCCGCGCAAGCGATCGAGCGTCATGCTAGTGATCTGTGTAATGAACTGCTGCTCTTCGGATGGCACCGATTCTTCGCCTAAAGTAAGCGGCTTTTTACGCACCGGGGGTGTCGCTGCCTTCGTGTAGTCGACGTTGTAGCCAGTCGAGTTCTGACTGTTAAAAAAAGTCTTATCGCTCCATGCCTCGACTGGATTAGGTGGTCCACCATAAGGCGAGACTTGATTGTCTTCCGTTGGAATCGATTTCAGGTACTCAATGATGGCCCAGCGTTCAGCATCCGTCAGCAGTTTGCCGACGATCCCCTTACCCAGAGTCCCATCCTCGAACGAGTGACCGGCATTGGAATTACCAGGCAGCGACGTGTTCAATAGAAAGCCGCTGGCATCGCGAGTATCCACACCGACTTTGACAGGGTCAAACTCGACACCCACATGGAACATTTTTGGGCGCTGGCTTGCAGGCAGCAGAAGATCATAGAGAGTCGGAACCGAACCGTTATGGAGATAAGGCCCAACCGCCCAGATGCCATCGCGCGGACCAGCTTTGTAGACCGGCTGTTTGGGACCAACCTCACTGGGATCACGGTAGCCATTGGCATCTAACAATTCAGCTTCGGTCAATTCGGCCTTCGCCTCGGCGCGCTGGCGAACCAGACTGTTCATCGTACCCAGTATTACGGCTGCCGGTGCAAACGTCGAATTTTTGAAAGGTGGCGGGAGTTCCGCTGCCAAAGAACCTGTGAAGAATCGCGAACGCGGATCAAATGTTGGTGTGCTAAATTGGGCCGGATCCGTGCCGATATATTCGCCCGGTATCAAGCCATTTTCAATAAAACGCTTGCCCGCCAGTTTTGGGTTGCTCCAACGATGCGGCCAGACAGAGTGGCAACTAGCACAATTATCCACGAAGAGCTCTCGTCCCACTTTGGCCTTTTCCCGATCAATCTTTCCCAAAATCTCCTCTGGCCATCGAGGCGGTGTTAACGTTCGAAGCAAACTCTCGATTGAAATCTGCTTCTTGAGATCCATCGTTGAAGAATACAGACCCTCTGCGACGGTCCGGGACGACAAATCAATTCGAGCAAAGACCCCGATCGCCTCGCCAGTGTTTCTTGAAATCGGGTTGTTGGCAACAGCCGACCACTGTACCCATGACGACTGGGGTGTATTCCAAACAAAAGGCGGCTTGGCGGGCGCAGCATTCGCTGCATAATTCTCAGCAACCCCCAATATGCCTCGCATGGCTTGATTATGAATCATCGTCAGGGCATCCATGCGACCTGGCCCAAACGCCGTAGGAGACACTGCAATGTGTCGATAATAACTCGATAACTCTTCGGCAGATTTGCCCACCTTGAGCCGGAACTCTTGAATTTTATCTTTGTCTTGAATTCCTACCGCCCGTACAAGACGCTCGAATTTGGCTTCGTCAGAGAGCGTGGCCTGCATGGCATCATTAATCTCTTTGACGTAGCCGGTCATATCGATACGATGAGATGTTCCACCATCGATGCGAATAGTTTTACCCCGATAAAACAGTTCGCCGTTGTGGCAAGCGGCGCACGACACGCCAACCCAATCACCCTTCCATCGCCCCTCGGGAACGCTGGTGCGGCAGATGCCAATCGGTAGGGAGTCGGGGTTCAACTCGGGGTGGGCTTCTCCTGGAATCAAGCCATATTTTTTAGTTATGCTGCTGGAACGCAGCAGTTCGGTACTCCCCGCGGTCTCCAAATTGACAAAAATCTGGTACGGCATGACTGCCGACCCCTGGGAAGTGAAGTAGTAACGCAACCGCTCCGCTTCACTCCACCCCTGTTTTAGATAAACAACGTTATCTTCCGCCTGAACAGAGTTTTTGCAGATAATAGCGCAGACAATGAAAACAATCAGCAGCACGAGTCTGAGCATGATTTTCTTTTAACTCTTAAGTTCAGCGTCACGAATGTTGAAACAGATGCGGAGTATATCCTACTTTGCAAAGTCCTGCGAGCAAGTCTTACCGAAAGAACATGGATACCAGCGCTCGCTAGACCACTCTGGCCCGTCACGGGGTAGCAGAAGTAGGATAGGCTTCCAGCGCTTCCAGCGCTTCCAGACTATCAGCCTGTCAGACAGCGCATGACAGGCTGGAAGCCTATCCCACCAACCCCAACTCCAACCCCAACCAAAGAACCAACAACCAACAACCAACAACCAACAACCAAGAACCAAGAACCAAGAACCAAGAACTAAAAACCAAACAACCTAATGAAACCGAAGCCGTTTCAAAAACCCGTGATCAATCAGCGATTGAAAATGCGACTCCATGTCGCGAGCTAAAACCGAACTGTCGAGAAGTACTCCGGCCTCGATGTTTCGTTGCTGGGCGGCTTCTGTGAAGTTTGCCGACGACAAAAAGACATGCTGCACATCGGAAATCACAAACTTGGCATGGAGACATGCTGACTTGCTGGCATCGTCGTCTGCCAGCGGTCGTGGGTCGTAAAATACTTCTGGTAACCGCATGTTCTCTGGCCACTGGTTCTCGCGAAACCGCTTTTGAAACTTGGCCAACAAGAGTTCCGACGGCGAGCTGTCCCCATGGGGTCGGTCGATGTTGAGGTACATCCGAACGTTCAGTTCAGGAAGAGCTTCCATCCGATTTGCGAGCGCCGCAAAGATATCCTTGCCTTGATACACAGCAAAGCCACAAATGCATATCGAGCGCTTTGCGTTCAAAAACATCTGGCGGACCACAACCGCTGTATCGCGAATCATCGATCCCGGTGGCTCGGGGCCAGTCATCACCAATTCCAATCGACCGGTCTCGGAACGAAGCTCTCTGCGTTGCTCTAAAAGAATATCGATCATCCAAATAAGCACAGCAGGCGTCATCCCGGCCTGATGAAGCCCACGCAGTTCCTCTAAAATCGGCTGCAATAGCTCCTGTGGCACCAGTTGAGCCAACGTCAAGCTACTCACTGGCATGGTCAATCGGCTTGACGCAAGCGCTTCCCTCAATCGCTGTAGACTTCGATCACTTAATTGCGTCAAAGCTGAACTCATGGGGTATCCATCTTGAAGAACTCGACACCACGGTCCTCAACGGTCGAAACAACCAAGGATCGATCGAGATAATCGTTGTTCTGTTCGCAAGACGTTTCTGCAATCAACAAACAGCCGTGGCATGCCGCTCCGTGAAGGAATCTCCGCTCATGCAGATTATCGGGCTGGTGTTGCGAGCAGACGGGATCGTTTGAGCAGAGTTCGGCACGGGTCAATGCGTGGCGCATGTGCTCATGGATTCTGCGTCCCTCTTGAATCAGACCACCCAAGGTACCTTCGGAATCCGGCGACCCCGTGTAAAGCAGTATGCCGTAGCCAACATCTGAAAACGCATAAATTCTCTCGCGAATCGAACTGGCTGGGTATCCGCACTCCAGCGAGATCGTCGTGATCAGCATATGCGCTAACGAGTGAAGCAAATAATACTGCAAGGGTGGAAATTCCCGACGCGACGTTCTGTGCTCCGTTTTCCAAACTTCGAAACCCTCGTATAGATCGGTGCCGTATTGCAAGACCTCCGGTCGAGTCGCCCACTCATCCAGCATCTCAGACTTGAACTGGATGAAGATTCCCTCTCCACGGTTTTCAATAGCAGGAACCCAGGTGATTTCCCGAGCAAGCAGCGCTGGTAATACTCCATAATCCAATTCGCCCTCAATGTTGGTAGTAGCCGATTCAAAGCGTGTGAAACCTGCTTGGGCGACCACTTCACGCAATCGATGGACAAGAACGATTTGCTCAATGCTGTTCATCCATGCTGCGTCCCAAATCGCACGCGGCAAAACTCTGGCGTAGAAATCTCCGTCGGGACGGTCGTCCCCTTGTTCTTGTTCGCAAGCGATAAGAGTCCTGAGTTCGTCTGGCTTCAACCGGGATGCCGTTTCGGTCGTTGGATTTCTTCTGCGTTCAATTTCCTCCCAAATCTCTTCGTTGCTCAATCCCTCCAAGATCTTTGCGACACGCTCCTTCTTGCGTTCATATCGCACGTCATCCATCGACTCTGCTGCCTCCAAGAACATCCAAGCCCTGTCAACTGCTTCTGTGACGGTCTCGTTTCGCGGGGGCAATGAGATAACGCTCAATTTCTGTGGGAAATACGCATTGCTGGCCGTCCGAATGAGGAACTTACTTGGTTGTTCGCACCGGGCTCTTGCGAAGGGGCCAAGCCAGGGTTGGCTACCATCGCATAGGCCTAATGCTCCGGCTTTTTGGTAGCCGCCCGATTCCACGGCTTCACTAAGTAAACGAGTTTGTCCGCATTCGCATCGCACCAAGACTTCGGTGATATCGCCACTCGTTCCAAGATCGTCAATCCACAAGTTCGCGCGGCAGTTTCCTCGCTCCACATGCACGTATGCATACCAGTCGATATCGCCAATGTGACCGTGCCGACAAGCCCGTACAAATCGCACAGGAACAACACCCTGTCGCTTTTTGTCATCGCCGATGTATTTGCCCCGCGCTAACGAGGAACGATGCACAAGTTGCCGAGATCGAATCTGTTGGCCGCTTGCCGTCGTCCTTGGCTTAACTTCCTGAGTAACGAACCACTCGGGGAACTGCCAACCAACGATACCCGACATAGGTGCATGCGAATCGCTACCATCCCTGGGTGGGGCGTACAACCGCAGATTATCCAGATTGAGGTGCTCCTTTAATTTCAGAAGCAGCCTCGGTTCGATGATCTCCTCGTTGACGCCCGTCCATTGATCCAAACCGCTTACGAGGATGGAATAATCGGGCAAGTCGACCATCGCTCCAGGACCAAACGTGGTAACAACCTGGCTTCGGCGAATCTGCCCGTGCGCCTTCTTCACTTGATTCTTAGCCATCTAGGTCGTCCTCCAGAGAAATATTGTCTAGGCTTCTCAGCCATAAATTGACCTCAGGTTCAACGTCTCGCATCGAACGGTTGGCTCGGAACTTTTTGAAACGTGGACTAACCCCGTCTAACTCCGGAGAAAGAAACTCATACATTAATCTCTGTGCTGATCCGACCTCGCGCTGATACTGGAGCGCAGTCCCATTCTCTCGAAACTGCTGAGCGATCATTTCCCATTCATCCAGCAGATCCTGGCATCGCTTGAAAACATTGTCTTTGAGCAACTTGCGCTCGGCAGCACTGCGATCTTTGTTGTGCTCCTCCGCCCTCTCCGCGATCAGATTCGAAATCCACGTTAACTCCAATCGCTTCGAAATGATCTCAGACGCTCCCTTGGGCGGCGTCATCTGTGGAATCGAGTGTCTCGCCAATGTCACCACCGTCGCCGCTAGCGCCCGATCCATCGCTCGCGGACTAAAGGGAGTCACACTCGTAGCTTCCACATGGCGATAAAACGATTCATGGTAAGCGTCAAAGCGTTCGTAGTGGGATCGGTCACGTGGTCGATTCAGATTGAGAATCGTTACCACAAGGCCAGGCTTGGTATGTTCACGACCAACCCGGCTCGACGCCTGAATGTACTCGGAACTCGTCTTGGGCTGCCCGTACACGACCATCAGCCCCAACCGCGTGATGTCCAGACCGACGGAGATCATGTTGGTCGCAAGAGCAACGTCGACCGATTCTTTTTCTTTGGCACCGAAGACCTTTTCTAGTCGACGTTTGGTATCGGCCACTTTGTCCGTACTGACTCGACTGGTCAATTCCAGCACTTCTTTGAGCGGCCCACGATTCATGAACAAGCTTTCGGACTCTCCGATCCGGATTCGTTCCCCGAAGCCTACGAGCGACGTACTGACCTCGTCCTCAATCAAGCGGCGGGCACCTCCCAGTTCTCGCAAGCTGTTGAAATAACCGAGCATCGTCATGTAGGGATCGGCTGGGTTGTGTTCCTCTTTTTTATTGGCGACGTACATTCTTTGTGCCGCCGCCATCAATGCAAGGCAAGTACGGAGAAAGACTCGCTTCGGACTTCGCCCCTGACCGGTCACTCCCAAATACATTCGGGCATTGGATTCCTTGGGCGATACGGTTCTTGCAAAGAAAGAGTCCCGTCGGTTCGGGCCAGGTGGTGGGAAGATATCAACGCGGTCACGATTGAATAGCGCTCGAATCTGGCTTTCGGCCCGACGCACTGTTGCAGTGGAAGCGACAATCTTTGGGCGAACACGATGATTACCCTCGCCGCTCGTACAAAGTTCGTCTAGGGCTGTTTCATACAGTCCGGCAATGGTCCCAAGTGGTCCCGAGATCAAATGCAGTTCGTCCTGTATGATCAATTCCGGTGGTGGCAGTCGACCGCCTGGGATTGGCGCTCCGCCATTCGTGTCGCAGGGGCCATAGAATCCCGAATCGTTGTATCGATCGACTTTGCCAAAAAATCCACTAACCTCTCCAGTCCAAGGCATCGCCGCGAACTTGTCGATCGTTGCAATCATAAAGCATGGCAAACGTTGATAGACAGGTTCATCGACCGCCACGATCGGTAAACGACGCTGGTTAGCCCCCGAGAATTCGCAATGGCGACTGATGCAGCAAATGCGCAGATCCGTGGGTTCGTCGTTATTGGGAAGCAGTCGGAATGAATGCTCGTTAAACTTGGAGTTGCACCACGGACAATTTTCGAGGGGAATTGGCGACGGCTTTCGATTGTCATTCTGGAACGCAATGGTTTTCGCTCGGGCAGAATTGGGATCGCTGTCCCCTTTTCGCCCCATGTAATTCGGAGTCGAAGCTCGTCCCACCCAGAGTGCGATTTCGAAAGGCCAGCGTCCGAGCTTTTCTACATCTTGTTCGCGAATCAGTTCCAGCGCACAGATCAACGCCGCAGCTCGCCCAAGCTGATCCAGCGTAAGCAGCCGCAGGGTATACCGCATCAGCACCGTCAAGCCACACGAGCCAATCCCCGGATCTCTAAGTCGACGGAGAACCAAGGTAAAGGCCGCGAGCCCCAGATAGGCTTCCGTCTTACCACCGCCGGTTGGAAAGAACAAAAGATCCACGGTGGAGCGATCCGACGATTCCGGATTCACAATGCCATCGAGATTCATCAGCAAGAACGCTAACTGAAACGGACGCCATTCTGGAACAATCTCAGCCTCGGACTTGCCACTCGACAGACTCAATCGCTTCTTCGCCTGCATCGCCATGGCTTGGTTTGCTAACCGAAAAGCTTCGAGAACCTGCGGAGTTTCTAGCAGCTTGATCCCCCGTTCAATTCGGGACGATGCAACTCGGGCTCGTTGGAGCAGTGCTTCTGCCGTTTCCAGGCGACGTTCTGTCAGCTTCTGAAGAATGACTTGCTGCTTATCGATCCACTCCCGATAGTGGGTCACGAAAGGCGTCAACGAAATGGACGCAGCCGCACCATCCTTCAAAGTGGCCAGGGACTCCATCCCCAGTTGCACGTCCTCCATCTTCGGAACGATCGTGCGCTCTACCTCGGCCTGTGGAATCCAGCAAGTGCGCACGCGGAAGCACTTGCTGTCGACCACAGTCGATGCGGACGAAATGTTGTGCCCCACGGCAAACTCGAAACAGTCGCGGAACTGCAAATCCGCGATACGCAGATCCGGATCGTTGCTCTCGATCGCATGCACATCGGCGCGAGCGACAAAGCCTTCGCTGCAAGTGACCGTCAGTTGAGCTTGAAAGGCAAAGGCGGTATCGCGAGTATCATCGGGAGCCGTCACGCGGTGGTTGACGAGAAACACGGATACACTTTGGCATTGTTGATCATACGACTCCATATTGCGAGTCGCGTTCAGCCTGCGACCGGTCACACTGATCTGCATGCCATTGCTGCCCGGAATGGGTTGGTTGACACGCCAGCGATCATTGCTCTCAATAGGAATGACTAGCGTTTGCTGTTGGTGCGTTCGTTGCCAAGCGTTGGGCTGTTCTAGTGTAGGTTCGATCGGACTGTAGTCCCCCCAGTCGACATTCACTTGCAATTGATTCGTTTTGATTGGGAGCAGCACACTCAGTCCCATCGACGACGGAAAGCGGGTTTTGCTGGCGGCGACTTGTTCGGGTGTTTGATCATCATCGGCGCCACCGCGTTCGCCTGCGCCGTCGATGTCATCCCCAGCGTCCGCGTCGTTGGCTTGGCTTTCACCCGCCTCGAACGGAACAAGAAACCCGGTCAGGTACCACCGCGAAGGATGTTGGGGAAGGAGCTCAGCAACATTGCCGAGTCCATCGTGCGGTCCAACCAAGTCCAGTTGTAGTGCAGTGACAAGTTGGGAGCGAACTTCGAATGGTGTCATGCCCTGGTTCCAATCATTTTCATGAAGCTTATGATGTCAAAACGATCCGGGCTAGGACTTAGGGATTGGTCTCTTCTCCAGCCCTAGCCCTTTTTGCGAACCGTTCGCGCACCCATAGTGACGGGCAGGACACCGACTTTGGTCCATTGTAACCATTCAGGGTTTTCGATGTGCACCGCCGGTTAACCGAACCAAATGGACAGCAATCTAGGTACGACAGGAAGATTTGAGGACAGGAAAATAAGCAATCGCAAGTCTTTATGTTCCTGTCGTAAAATCTTCCTGTCGTCTCCCATGATCGCCGCAGTGGGTACTCGCACACCAAATCCCGTTGCCCTGAAGGGGCAAAATGCACGGGACGTATTGCCCTTTCAGGGCGACGAACCTTGTATTCCAGGTAACCCAGGGCGACGCTTCGCTTTGCCCTGGGCTATAACATTGTTGCCCCATTCGGGGCGTCGGACGCGTTTCGAAACAAGATTGTACTGGAATGGCCGCAGATCTTCTTTCAAATCCCAGTCCGCCGCCAGTATTAATATCACATCGATATCCTCGGGTTCGTCGACGCAACCCATGACAAAGCTGCCGTCGACAATCAGCCAGCCACGAATATCGGAGTTGCGAAGTGCAGTAACATACTCCTTCAGCTTCGCAAAAAGTGTCATTCGGCGATTCGATCGCTGAAAACCACCGAACAAGATTTCGATTTCATCCAAATCACCATCGTGTACAGCGACAGGCAGGACACCGGCTTTAGTCAATTCAAGTGGCACGGTGAGTTCGAGGAGGCGGGCGAGGACTTCGTCGCGGGGTTGAAAGTTAGGAGGGGGACAAAGGCATCCGCAGCTCGAATACGTTCACACGAACATAAAGCGGCTGTAACACTACTCCTCAGGAATTTCTTCGGTAATCCACGTTTGGCCGCGAGCTAATTTTTCTCGCGCGAGCCTAATTGCTTCGTGCAGTTTCTTTTCTAGCAGCGCCTTGGTGGGTAGTGCCGTCAGGTACTGAGCCACGCGAATTCCGCTTTCTTCCAAACGCAACAACTCGACGTGTTCGCTTGATTTGTCGGCACACAGGATCAGGCCGAGCGGAGGGGCCTCTCCGGGTTGCGTGTCGTGCTTTTCTAGCCAACGCAGATATAGCTCCATTTGGCCTTTATCAACGGCTTGGAACTTGCCTAGCTTGAGGTCGATGGCGACTAAGCGGCGTAGGCGGCGGTGGTAGAACAACAAGTCAATGTAGTAGTCGTCGTTATCGATGGTGATTCGCTTTTGACGGGCAACGAATGCAAAGTCGGTACCCATTTCCAGGATGAAGGCTTCCAGCTCTCGCAGAATCGCTTGCTCCACATCCTTCTCGACGTGATGACCGGATAGCCCCAGGAAATCTAGAAAGTACGGATCGCGGAAGACCATGTCCGGCGTTAGTCGGTCTTCTTCACGAAGGGCTGTGATGTCTTGCTCGATCAACTCGTCAGGCTTTTTCGCGATTGCCGTCCGTTCGAACAGCAAGTGCCCGATCTTGTGTCGCAGGGTGCGCACGCTCCAGCGTTCGACACGGCAAAGTTCGGCGTAGAATTCACGCTTTAGCCGATCTTCCAATGGAATCAGCTCGACGAAATGGCTCCAGCTCAATTGTCGCGACAGGGTCGCGACAATCTCCAACTCCGGAAAGAACTCGGCAAACCGCAGCATTTGGAAGAGATTCCGACGACCGAATCCCCTACCGTACTCCTCCGTTCATTGTGCAGACAGTGTCTGCACAATCTCCTTTCCGTACTCCGCCCGCTCATTTTGAAGCACATCTGTACGAATACGTTGGCCGATCTGCCAATACATCACGACCAACGTTGAATTGACAGCACGAGCGGTTTGCTCCCGCGCAGATTCGATCAGGCCTCGAATATCGCCCAGCAGCGCCGGAATGTTGAAAAGGCTTTGATTCGGCCCCTGCGATTGCTCAGTCAAATCCGTCGTCTTCGATTTCTTTTTACTCATCTAATCCCCAATCCCAACTTCGTTGCTATGAGAAGCATTCTATCCGAGCTCGCTAAATTTTGGTCCATCCGGTTTTGCCGTGGGTTGATGTCCTTTCTTTCAAGAGTGAGAAATGGATCTAGCCCAACGGGCTTTCACAGCTCAGCCCAGGGCAGAGCGCAGCGCCGCCCTGGGTACGCGCACCCCAAATCCCGTTGCCCTGAAGGGGCAAAATGAACGGGACATATTGCCCTTTCAGGGCGACGAACCTTGTTTTCCAGGTAACCCAGGGCGACGCTTCGCTTTGCCCTGGGCTTTAACATGGATGCCCCATTCGGGGCGTCGGACGCGTGCACCAAGCACCAAGCACCAAGCACCAAGAACTAAGAACTAAGAACTAAGAACCAAGAACTATTCATCCTCAATCGTTTGGTACTGCGAGTCCGCCTAACGTATTCTGCGTTCGAACGATCTGGGGCGATTCTACCAATCAATGCCAGGCCGAAGCGATTGAGGACAATCGCTCTACTCTGTTTGGAACCACCAAGAACAAAGAACCAAGAACCAAGAACTACTTATCCTCAATCGTTTGGTACTGCGAGTCCGACTAACATATTCTGCGTTCGAACGATCTGGGGCGATTCTACCCATCAATGCCAGGCCGAAGCGATTGAGGACAATCGCTCTACACTGTTTGGAACCACTAAGAACCAAGAACTAAGAACCAAGAACTACCTATCCTCAATCGTTTGGTACTGCGAGTCCGCCTAACGTTTTCTGCGTTCGAACGATCTGGGGCGATTCTACCCATCAATGCCAGGCCGAAGCGATTGAGGACAATC
>JAIPFP010000081.1 GCA_021736575.1 Pirellula sp.
GGCTACGACGAAGCCATGGCTCGAATCGGCCTAGTCGCTTCTTCGGTGGCTCGTATTCAAAACGAAAGCGTGTTAAGTGTTCATGACTTTATCGATCGCAATCGCATTCGTATTCTGATCATGGAGTGGATCGACGGTTTTGACCTCCGCGACCTCCTCAGATTAGAACGAATGGCAAAAATCCGAGGGCGACTTTCGCAGCGCCGTTGGGATCATATCAACAACGTCATCATAACGGCGGGCCCGGCGCACGCTCGATTCAAGGCGGGAGTTGCGGTCGCCATCGTAAGGGACTGTTTGGCAGGTCTCGCTGCCTTACATCGTGAAAATATTATCCACGGTGATATTAAGACGTCCAACATTATGATCAAGCGGAGTGGACACGCGAAACTGATTGATATTGGATCGGCCTTTGAAATGGGAAACCAGCCGCAGATTTTTACTTGTACGCCAGCTTATGCTGCCCCAGAAGTTCTCGAAAACACTCCGGTTTCCCCACGTAGCGACTTGGCATCGCTGGGTTATGTCCTGATCGAACTTTTGTCCGGCCAACCCTGCTTTGCGGAAACCAATTCACTCAAAACATTGCTAGAGCAAAAGCGATCCTTGCCGAACCGGCTACACGAAATCTTTCCGCAAGAGGTCTCTTGCAACGCTTTGCTCATGAACTTTTGTCGAGGCATGATTTCTCCTGACCCTGCCAAACGCTTCCCAAGCGCAGAGGCAGCCGAATTGCTCAAAGAGGGAGCGGCCTCGTTTCATCGACAGCTGGTGCTGGGTGACCTTGCCAGCGAATATGATAACGATATTCGCGTCTGGATCGAGGAACTTAAGCGTCTCGACCAACAAAACGACGACTCGGAACCCGATCCGTAGGGATCTCGCATTAAACGATGCACTGTTTAACGGCATCGGTCAAACCTGCGATCGGATCTCCGGCAGGGATAAACTCATGTGCAAAGTAGCCGTCGAATCCCGTTTCTGCAATCGCACGAGCTATCGCAGGATAAAACAATTCTTGTTGGTCATTCAGTTCGTGGCGCCCCGGATTGCCACCCGTGTGGTAATGCCCAAAGTACTGATGGTTCTTTTGGATGCTCCGAATGATATCTCCCTCCATGATTTGCATGTGGTAAATATCGAATAGCAATTTGAAGTGATCCGAACCGACCTCTTTGACAAGTTCGATCCCCCATGCAGAGTTGTCGCACATGTAATCCGCATGGTCAACGCGACTGTTCAACAGCTCCATGTTCAAAATAACTTTCTTCTTCTCGGCTACACCAATGATCTTCTTAAGTGCCGCAACGCAATTCTTGAGCCCAGCCTTTCGGTCGATTCCTCGCGCATTGCCGGAAAAACAAATAACGTTGCGGTAGCCAGCGGAGGAACTCGCTTCGATGGCTTCGTTCATGGCTTTCAACGAGTCCTCGTGATACTTCTCGTCGCACAATCCGTTTGTCAGCGAATGAGAGGAAACCATCGTGCAAACTAACCCATGCTGCTTCAAGGTTGGGAAATCTTTTGGCGTAAGCAAGTCGATACCGACGAGCCCAAGCTGGACTGCTTCCTTGCACATCGCTTCAAGCGATAGCTTGGAGTAACACCACTTGCAGACAGATTGCTTCAATCGCCCCGTTTTGGCATCCATCGGAGCGGACGCTTGGAGTGATCCGGTCACACTCGTTGCAGAAATGGTTGTAGCAGCACCAACAGCGATGGTCCCGACGGCATTGAGTCCGAAAGTCCTTCTCGACATTGAGTCCTGGGATTGGTTTTCTTCGTTTTGCATTTGGATTGTAGGGGAAAGAGGATATTAGTTTGTCAGCGGAACGCAAATCAGTTTTTCGTCATTGCGAACGTAAATACATCCGTTTGCAAAAGCTGGCGGACACCACACGACTTCGCGACCGAACGCGTTGTTCGTTTGCTCGATTATTTTTTCGCGAGAGATTTCTTCGTAGCCTTGTGGATTCATCTTGGCCACAACCAACTCCCCCAGCTCATTGAACAAATAAAACAAATCACCGCTTCGCACAAGAAACGCCGTTCCGCTGCCCACTGGACGACGACCGATTGGCTTACTTGTTTCCCACAAGCGTTCACCGGTATCGATTTTGAAAGCGATCATTTCGCCACTTTGATCCATACCGTACACGACATCCCCGATCGCCATCGGCTGAACGTTGACAGGCGAGAGAGCTTTCTTGGCAACATTCCGCCAAACCTCTTTTGCTTTGGGCGATGTCGCATCCAATTCGATCAGCAAGTTCTTGTCCGAGTAGCCGGCAACGAACAAGTACTTACCCACTTGAATTGGTACCATGATGACTGAGCCGTTGCTGGCGTCGTATGGAAGTGTCCAATACAGTTTCCCCGTGGCAGGATCGACCGAATTGATGGCTGTTGGATTTGGAAGAATAAGTTGGCGGACGCCACCCGCCGTGATAATGCTCGGTGGCGAGTAACCTTGCTCGGGTGCGGTCCCGAAACGCCACACCTCTTTACCAGTCTTCTTGTTTAAGCAAACTGTATGCGAGCCGTCACCACCAGCTAAAGTGATCAAGTTATCGCCATCGATCAATGGGTGAGCCGCGAATCCCCATAGAGCCGAGTTCGTCTTGTAATCATCCTTTAGTTTCCTGGACCAAATATCTTTGCCCGTCTGTGCCTCAAAGCAAAAAAGGTCCCCTTCCGCGCCAAGAGTGTAGACATTGCCTCCATCGACGACTGGCGTGCATCTTGGTCCGGCTGGATACGAGATCGCGTAGGTCACATTATATTCATGTTTCCAAATCGCTTTTCCCGTGTTGGCATCGAAACATAGAACGCGCTCAGTACCATCAAACGACTTGCGTCCGAAATTGTCCACCTTCGCATCGGCTTTCGTGACGAGATCGGTGACATAAATTCGATTGCCGACAACCGCTGGTCCAGAATAGCCACCCGCCACAGGTGCCGTCCACTTTGCTTTGAGACTGCCTGATGGCAGGCTCTGCGGAGGTTTGGCGATGTTCCAGACGTTGTCTCGATTTGGACCCATCCAGTTCGGCCAATCCTCGGCTACAGATCGCTCCGACACATGCAACAAGACGACTAAACCAAGAATCATCTTGGAGGAGAAGTACTGCGAAGATTTCATATTGGGTACTCACTGAATGGGTTATAGGCACGTAGCACAGGTTGCTAGCCTGTGCTTTTTGGACTACTACAGGCTGGCAGCCTGTGCTACGTGGTAGTTTTTGGTGTGACGATCACCTTAAATTAGTTATTTTGCAATTGTAGCAAAGGATGGCGGAATGCGAGAGGTTACTGCAATCTTAATAAATCAAGAGCTTGTCCACGCAATGCCCTGATGGCATTTCCGGTCTTACTCGCTTGTTCCAAATCACTGCGACGCAGGGAGCTTGCAACATCTTCTTCAAGCATCCTGGCAGCGGCAAGTATCGACTCCACTGCGTGCCACCTAGCCGAGGAGATCAAATCATCGCTCGGGTTCGAGCCGGTTTTGTTTTCCTGCGTTGCGGGCGAAGATGGGGCTAAACGATCCGTGTTCCCCCGCAAGATCATCCGCTGAATCTCTTGAAACAACGGGTCGGATTTAGGATCGTTAACCATCGGTTGCGGTGATTCGAGCGATGGAACAGAGGGAAGTTGGAGGGACGGCGACGGCAGACGGAGCGAGTCGTTCTTGGGTTCCGATTGTTGAGCAACGCACCAAGCAACGAGCGAAATCGTCATGATTCCAAAAATCCCTAGGGTGCTTTTTGCAAGAGGCGGACGTTGTGTTTGTGATCGAGATCGAAACATTACCATTTGATTTTCCTTGTCGAGTCGATTTCCGGTTGAACCCGCTTATCATAGCGACTTGTATGAATGAAATACCCCTGGCTTTACGGGCTGTTGATTTAGTGAAATCGTTATTGCGTAAGGGCGGTACGACGGACTTCCAAGTCCGTCGATGGGGAATTCGACGGACTAGGAAGTCCGTCGTACCATTAAATCAACAGCCCGTTTATCCCAGGGGATAGTTCCAATGGACTAAAAATCTACGTCTCGCCATTTGCCACCGTCACACTGCTCAATCAACGCAACACTCCGAAACGTCGTCGAAAAAGATACCATTTGACTTGCAATTTCCTCAAATATGGAATCCGTGCAAATCCCATTTCGCGGATGAATCAATGTAATGTGCGGATCGTGTTTCCGCGGCCGCGAATCCTTGGTTGAGAGAAGTGAATTCCGCAATGCGTCAAACGGCTCGACTGAGCCTATGGCTGGTAAGTAAACCAACTTTTGCTCGCGTACAGGTCGCCCAAACGTCAATACAACTTCGATTGCTCCCACGTCAGAGAGCCGAGATGACAGTGCATTCCAATCAAGCACTTCGTCTTCCCGGCACAGCGTTACATGAGCTTTTATTAGGTCGAATTGAACAGGATTGAAACGGGAACGCAACGCATCAATACGTTCTCTGTCTGGAGACGGCAAGAAAAGTGTTGCCTGGCGTCGAGATTGCAATGTGATTATGCCCCTGTCCACAAGTCTTTTAGTTTTTCTCCATCCTTTATCTTGAACGGGAACTGACGGGAGTATTCATGATCCGCAATGCCGGCTAATTCACGCAGCGCAACATGAATATGTTCTGGACGGACTCGGAAACCGTTTTCGCGGTCGAGTCCGAGTGTCTGCGAATGGATAGGAACGGCGAACTGTCCCTCATCCGTCGCACCCACGACTCGGCTCCCGTAAATACCTGGCCCCAACAACATAATCGAGCCGATCGACCAATGGTCCTTGCCGTTTCCATTGTTGTACGAAGGCGTTCGTCCCATCTCACTTTGCATGATCAGAACCAGTTTCTCTCTGATTTTCAACTCTTCGGCGCGACGCAACAGATAATCGATACTCGAAAGAAATTTCGGCAGCAGTTTCATTTGGTCTTCGTCATTTTTTTGATGGCTATCAAACTGACCGATGGTCAAGTTTGCGGACACACAAACTCCCGCCTTGAACGATGCCAATGCTATTTCCGCTTGCTGCGATAAAGGATCCTTCGGTATCGACTCGGGAATGTGCGGCGTGACGCGTGCGAGTGCCTGCGAGTTCCATTGAGCCGAATACAACATGTTCTCCGCTCGCTCGCGCCGTGGCAGTTGGACTTGCGAAGCTCGACGTTCGTTCTGTTGAGCTAGTGCCGCTTCGATCTGATCGGTCACAAACGGCTCGTGATAGAGGTGCTGCTGCATTCCTTGAACGGCGTCCGCATTGGCCAGGAGCTTCAAAGAGGGGATATAGGGTACGCGCGACATCGGAACGAGGTTACCAGTCGCCGAATAGTTTCCGAACGTCAGGAAAGCGAGCGGGCAAGTCCGACCATGGCAAGCTGCTACCAAGGCTGCAAAGGTTGGATATGCCAAACTGTCGAGATTTCCCGTGGCCATATAGCGACTGCACGGAGAGTGATTGTTAATTGAGTAATCCAGCCCGTTGATTACCAGCAATTCACCTGCATATTTTGAAAAGAACTGCTCGTTGCTCATTCCCTCAACAATGTGTTTCGCGGTTGGCGCAAAAAGGATACTACCTTCGGTTTGGATATCCCCTTTTTCGTAAAGTCGATTGATGCCGCCAATTCCCTTTGGATCCATCAGGTACGTCGTGTCCCAACCTCCGGAAGCATTGCAGACTACATAGAACGGTCCGTCATAGGTTGGGAGCTCTCGCTTGTCGTCGGCTCGACTGCTGCCCGAGATAAGAGAGGGGGACGCAAGCCCCATCCCCGCCGAGGCACACCATTTCAAGAAATCACGACGCATATGGAACCGGTTATTCGTAGAGGAAATCGTGTTGTCGTAGCAAGTAAGTCACAACGGCACGCCAAGCTCGCATCGTGTAATGCGGATCCAAGTCGCGAGGTCCGTCCTGACCGCTACTCTTGCAGAAATAGCTTTCCACGTTTTCGAAACGACCACGCGATGTTCCCTGTGCCACAATTCCTGCAAAGAGCCGTAGTGTTTGGTCAACATCGACCCCATTGGGACTGTCGTCACGCCCAAGTACGTGTCGATGCAAATGCACGATGGCGGCGCGAAGCTTGGATTCGACGACAGGGTCATCCGCCGTTGGCACAACGTCCAATTCAATCCCCGGAAACAGTCGGCGCTGGTCCGCCGGCAATGCAAAGTCGGCTGCAACGTTCTTGCATGCGACGTCATTGGCCATCATCCGTTGAATCGCACCGATCGCGCCACTGGGTTCGGTCAAACGCTCGGTTACCTCCTGCGAATCGATACCTCCATAAAGGATTGCGTAACTATCCGTCAGCCGTCCCCATGGCTTTCCAAATACTGCAACAATTTTCCTTTCGAGCTGCTCGGGGCTCAGCATACGGACAACACCGAGATCGTCGAGTTCGCCCATTCGTTCCGGATTCGTTTCGACTTCGTTCAAGCCATCGACTCGATAGAAGGGCGATAGCACCCATTCTTGAAACACAACCTTTAAATTGAAGTTCTGCTTTCGGAAGCGATCCGCCACGCGTTCAATCGTTTGACGCTGTGCGAGGTAACCTAGCCTCTTGGCTGCGAAATGTGGATCATCGATATCATTGGGAGGCAACAAAACTCTGCGGCCCATCAGGATGTAGTAAACATGCTCGACCATGGCAACGGCGAAACGCGGATCCTGCTCGATTCGCTGTCCCAGCCACTGGATCGGACGCAATATGTCCGTCGCTGGCAGATCAACTTTTTCACACCCCGGTCCGAACATGTCGGCAAACCAACCTGATTTGCGTGGTCCGTAGTGTCCCTCCTCGTTGTAATAGTCCTGGAATAGTCCTGCGATCGGGTCGATGGTCCGATGACATACAACACATTCAGCCGCTTGCATGGTTGGTATTTTGTACTTGGCGTCTATTGCAGCTGCATCGCCAACACGCGGCGCAAGGTTCATGATGTCGACACCGAGAAAGTGTTGATAAACCATTCTCGCACGCAAACGGTTTCGATTGGTCTCAGTCGTGGGATAGCGCCGCAAATACTGAAACATGCTTAGAACGCCCGCATGTGGATAGAAGCCATCCACGGTTGGTTGCGTTTTCCCGTCGCGATGCTTCAACGCGTTGAGTTTAGTTGGAATGAATTCGAACGGATCATCAGGATTCTTGAACTGGTCGCGCAAGACATCAAAGACCCCATAGCCCCGAGCCGTATAGGGGGAAACCATGGTGTAGTTTGCGTTGACAATTTCGGTGAAAGGGCGATCCTGATCAACGATGAAACGCACCAGTTCGAGCGGTTCTCGCCGCAATGCTTCGCGATATTGATCGGCCAATTTGTAGCGTGCCTTTTGTCGCTCCTTTTCCGGAAATTGATCGAGATCATGCTTTTGATACCAGTGGCGAGTATGTTCAAAGTGATTGTACGAAAGGACATCTTCACCATTGCCGTCATACCCTCGCGTCAAGAAGATATCGTTGAACCCTTCCAGAAGACGATTGTAAAATGCTTCCTCTCGCATCAGCTTTGCGAGAATGGAATCGAAGGCGGATATCCCTTGAGAATCGATCGACTCAAGCTCGCTGATCGTCGGCAGCCGGGCTGCCAACGAAAGGGTAATTCTCCGAAGCAACTGCCGTTCCGAGATCATCTTTGTATTCTCGAAAAGCGATCGTGAGTCGTCGTCAAATGGCAGCTCCTCAGAATTCGAAGGGGTTGCTTTCTGTCGACTTCGAACGAAATCTTGAAGAACTCGGAATGCAGTCGAGTCTTGCTTCAGTATCTCTCCGCCGCCGTGATCCAACTCACCCTTGGATTTGGCGAGCAATCGCGAGCGACCATCCTCCTCGTTGATCACGGCAATTTCCGTCAACGCGTCGCAATTCTTCTGGTTTGTCTGCGTTCTTTCGGAGGCCGGGACTCGCAAAAGGTCGTGCAGCTTGAAACTACTTTCGGACGCTTCACCGTCGATGACATGGCACTTAAGGCACGTACGTTCAACGACCTTAATCCATGCTTCATGAAAGTCGCGCTCGGCCGTGCACTGTGGTGTTCTATTCGGATCATTGCCCAGGGTCGGAACATCGCCCAAGGAATTTGCGGCAAGGACCGCCAAAAGTACGCACCAAATCAAAAATGAATAGTTTGGTCGAATCATCAAATATTTGGCACGAGGTTGGTAGCGGAACGGCACAAGCCATCATGTCCAACGACACGAGGTCGTTGGGGCATTGGCTTCGCCTCACAAGCGGCGGAAACTATTCTTTGGGCTTGTCAGCAGCAGCCTTGTCAGCAGCGGCCTTGTCAGCAGCAGCCTTGTCAGCAGCAGCCTTGTCAGCAGCAGCCTTGTCGGCAGCGGCTTTCGCGGCAGCGGCCTTCTCAGCAGCGGCCTTCTCAGCAGCGGCTTTCGCGGCAGCGGCCTTCTCAGCAGCGGCTTTCTCAGCAGCGGCCTTCTCAGCAGCGGCTTTCTCAGCGGCGGCTTTCTCCGCAGCGGCTTTCTCAGCAGCAGCTTTCCTCTCCGCAGCCTTCGTCGCGGCGTCTTTTGCCACATACTGAAGTTCACCCACACTTTGCAAAATTGCTGGACCAAGTTTTCGAGTCGCAACAACAAGTCGGTCTTTACTAAGTGCGATAACATCCCAAGTTCCTTTCGGTCCAACCGCCCAGTCCACTAGCGCCTTGGGATCCGCTTCCGATGATCTTTTTACTTGGCCTCGCATCGAAACGGCAACTAAACCACCACCCGGGAGAGACGTTAGTGATGTCACCCAGTCATTCAGCTTTGCGATCTCGACCGGATCGCCTTCCGAAGCAATGCGTTTGACCGATCCATCAGCACTTCCCACCCAAAGCAGATCATTGTTGCTGCCGAAGGCTACCGACCACAGCGGCTGGCTCCCGATTGCTATTTCTTTGATAGCCTCGAGTGACGGCCACTTTACGATGTGCAACTTCCCGGATCCAGTCGCGATCGCTAACTTTTCGCCCGAGGGACTGAATGCCATCGACATGATTTGACCGCTCGCCAAATCTCGGCTTCCGATTGCCTTTTGTTCTCCGATGGACCATGCGAACACCGTTCCAGCTTCATTGCCTGCGGCCAAGTGTTTTGAGTCGTTCGCAAAGGCAATCGCTCGCGTCCATTTTGCAAAGATCTTGTCGAAGTGTTTCGTCTCGCCACCTGCAATCGGTGTGACTGCTAGGCTTCCTTGAAAGTCTGTGGATGCGAGCGTTGAACCATCGGGACTGGTAGCCACTGACCACACGGCTGCCGGTTGCTTATAGAGCTCTTTTGCATCATCGGGGTTGTCGCCCGAAAATTTTACTACCAAGCCTTCTCGGTACGGCATCCCTGTGGCAACCGAGGCAAATAGTTTGCCATCGCCAGCTGGAGCAAGGTGCGTTACCCAACGGTCGTGCCAGATCCATTCCGCCGGGTCTTGTGCATTGAGGGGACTGGGCGAAGGTGTTAAGCAGAAAGCGAACGCGGAATACAGGCAAGCGATTCGAACTAAGCAGGCTAGTCGATGCATGATCATGCGAAAATCTCCTAGGTGAGGCACAGCAGAGTGATTAAAGTCCTTCAGCCCTCGGTTTTTTGCTGCTGCTATCATCGGAGAATCTCAACAGCAAGCAAATTCACGTCGGACCGCGATGGAATAGTATAGTCGACCGAATGAACTTGTGGGGGAGGACCGTTCGATCAATTAGTGTCGATATTTTGGTAACTTTTGCCGAACATGCCCATTTGACTATGGATTCCAATCCGACGAATGATGACAATCAACGGCTTAGCTCGTCGACTACAGCCATGACATGCTGATCCCACCGACAATTCCCCCCCCCATAAGCCGAATGCTTCGGATAATGATGACCTTTCAAGCGACCCAATGGTTGGGATTGTTGTCCCTGCTCCTGTGCCTCTCGGAGTGTGTTTGCTTCTCGGAGTGCGTGGCCGACGACAAACTAGCATTGTCGGCCTTCATCGACCAAAGCCTTGAACAGACGTTTGAGAAAGTAGGCGTCATTCCAGCCCCTCTTGTAAGCGATTCCGAGTTCGCGAGACGAGTCACTTTGGATCTTGCGGGTCGAATACCCACGCCCAAGGAATTGAAGGAGTTCCTTGCAGATATCGATGTTGGAAAGCGAGCGCGACTCGTGGACCAACTCATGGTTAGCGAGGATTATTCATTTCACGCTCGGAACGAATTGGATATCCAACTGCTAGCTCGTTTGCAATGGAATAACGAATGGAGAGCCTATTTGTTGCAAGCAATTCGCGAACACCGATCTTGGGATCGCTTGTTTTGCGAGATTCTATTGCCCGAAAAGATGCGTCCTGACGACAAAGGAGCCGTAGCTTTTCTCAAGCAACGAGCCAATGACTTGGATGCCATGACCAACGATACGAGTACATTACTCTTCGGCGTGAATATCGCCTGCGCCAAGTGCCATGACCATCCGTTGGTAGCAGATTGGCATCAGGACCATTACTTTGGATTTGCAAAATTCTTCAAACGAACTTTTGCGACTCGAAGTGGGTTGATGGCAGAGCGCTTTGAAGGTGACATAAAATTTACGACGACTTTAGGCGAGGAGAAGCGTGCGGCCTTCATGTTCTTGAATGGGGAATCGATTGTAGAACCAGAATTGTCGCGATCCGCCGAGGAATGGACGGAGATTCGTGCGAAAATCAAACAAGCCGAGTCGAACGACAAAGCCGACCCTCCACCAGTCCCTTCGTTTAGCCCGCGTGAACAGTTGGTTTCCTTGGCCTTGGACTCAAACAAATCGAATTTGTTGGCGCAAAATGCTGCCAACCGCATTTGGGCAAGGCTGATGGGACGTGGTTTGATTCATCCCATCGACCAAATGCACTCGGAAAATCCTGCCAGTCATCCACAGCTTCTCGACCATCTTACAACCGAACTTGTGGATCATGATTATGACACACGAGCCTTGATTCGGGGCATCGTACTTAGTGACGCCTATGCGCGAGGTTCGCGTCTTCCTGATTCGTCGCAACTTCCATCGCCGGAGTGGTTCGCAGTCAGGACGCCTCGCCCACTAACTCCGTTTCAGTACTCGCTCTCGTTGTGGGTCGCTTCGAGAAACCCAGACTCTCTCCCAGGCCGAGTTAAGCCAGCCGACTGGCCTAAGATCCGCGAGCAATGGGAGCAGCGTGCGGAACAGTTTGCCCGACGCTTTGAGATTCCTGAAGAGCACTTCCAAGTCTCGGTCGAAGAGGCCCTGCTATTAAGCAACAGCCCCCAAATCGAAGGCGAGTTCTTGCGGAATCAATCGGATACACTAGTCGGTTATCTCCAAACTGTTGGTGACGAACCAAGAATCATTGATGCGGCGTTTTTCAATGTTTTGGCCCGCGATCCAAAAGAAGAGGAACGAGCCATGGTTCGTTTTTATTTGGGTGCCAGAGGTGATCGACGCGATCAGGCGATACAACAATGGGTATGGGCCCTGTTAACATCCGCAGAATTTCGTTTTAACCATTAATTTCCTGAGACAGGTGAATCGTCATGAAAGTTGACCCAAGCGTTTGCCTTAATCGACGCCAGTTGCTTGGCGCGGCCGCAATCGGTGCATCTGGTTTGGCCGCCAACATGGCTCAAGTAGAGCTGCTCAGTCAGCCAGCGTTTGCGGAACAACTCCAGCAGGCAGACAAGAGTGTTATCCTCTTGTGGCTCGCAGGTGGCGCAAGCCAATTGGAGACTTGGGACCCCAAGCCGGGGCGTCCAACTGGCGGCCCGTTCGCCAAGATACAGACGTGTATTCCTGGAATTGAAATCAGCGAATTGCTCCCGAAAATGTCTTCGAGATTGCATGAAACGGCGATCATTCGTTCCTTGAACACCAAGATTGCCGATCACGGTCAAGCGTATGAGGTCATGGACACAGGACGCATCCGAGAACCTGGCGTGCAGTTTCCGCATCTAGGGGCTATCATCGCGCACGAGCTAGCCAGCACCCACAGCGATGTACCGGATTACGTCGAAATGTATACGTCAACCGAAGGGCGGCGCAAAGGTGCCGCCGGATATCTGGGCGCTCGCTACAACCCCATGTTCTTGACCGAGAGCATGATGCCTGAGAACTTGAAACGCTTGGAATCGATTCAAGATGTTGACCATCATGAACGAGCGGATTTGCAGCGAACCCTCTCGCAGCAGTTTAGCATGAAGCTCCGAAACCCTATCGTCGATAGTCACAACACTGCTTTTCAACGAGTGCGCGGACTCATGTCAAGCGACTATCTCTTCGACATCGAACGCGAATCGAGGACCATGCGCGACCATTACGGTCCAACTCAATTTGGAGAACAGTGTTTAATCGCGCGCCGCCTTGCAGAAGCCGGCGTGCCATTTGTCAAAGTCGCCCGCGCTTGGTGGGATAGCCACGGCCAGAACTTTGAAACGCACCAGGAGCTATGTGCCGATCTCGATTTTGTCATGGCGGCCCTATTGGATGATCTCAAGCAGCGCGGCATGCTCGAACGAACACTTGTCATTACTCTTGGCGAATTTGGCCGAACTCCACAGATCAACGGCAGCCTGGGACGCGATCATTTCGCCAGCGCGTGGAGTTGCACCCTCTCCGGCTGCGGGATTCGAGGAGGTACCGTCTACGGCAAGACGGATGCAGATGGAAAAACCGTTGTGGAAGGCGAAACCAATGCAGGCGATCTATTCGCCACCATCTTGGCTGCACTCGGTATCGATCCCAAAAAGGAAATCATGCTCGGCAGCCGCCCAATTCCCTTGGCTGATTTCGGCAGCAAACCCATCCAAGAAATCCTCGCTTAGGCGGAATAGGCTTTCAGCCTGTCATTTTCAGCTTCACAGGCTGGAAGCCTATGCCACTAATCGATCGAATGATCCTGAGATCCTCATTGAAGGAAATGATTATGTCCGATGTATTGACGCGAGATATGAAGAATTTCAAACGAACGCGTGAGATTCGATCAACCGACATCCTGTTCGCGATCGCCAACTGCCCGGATCGCAAGTCGGTGCTGCTCGGGAGCTCCGATGCGAGCGTATATGAACTGGATCTAACATCGGAGAAACCTGATCGTATCAAGTTCTCTGGCCCAGGCCATCGAAGCTACGTCACAGGCATCGCGGTGACGGAGTCGCAAGCGGTTAGTTGCGGTTACGACGGGCAACTGGTTTGGTGGGATTTGAAAACTCGTCAAGCGATGCGAACGATAAACGCTCACGACAAGTGGATTCGACGAATTGTGTCTGTCCCAAGTAGAAACGCCTTGGTCTCCGTGGCAGACGATATGCGGTGTCGAGTCTGGGACGCAGTCAGCGGCGAAAGGATCGCCGATTTTACAGATCATGATGCGATGACTCCGCATCATTTCCCCTCGATGTTATATGCAGTAGCCGCCTCGCCCGACGGCCGCTGGATTGCAACGGGGGATCGGGTTGGCCATGTCGCTATTTGGGACACGCAGACATGGGCAAAGAAAGCAGAGCTCGAAGCGCCTGTGATGTATACCTGGGATCCGAAAGCGAGGCGGCATTCCATTGGCGGTATTAGGAGCCTTGCGTTTTCACCCGATAGTTCCCAGCTTGCAGTCGGCGGAACCGGCAAGATTAACAACATCGATCATTTGGAAGGACGATCCAGATTAGAAGTTTTTGATTGGCAAAAAGGAACGCGGCTGCATGAATTCGAGGAAGAAAAAAGAAAAGGATTGGTCGAACAAATCGTTTGGATTCCGGAAACCACTTGGATATTGGCAGCTGGGGGAGACAACAAAGGGTTTTTGACCTTCTTCGATACGGCCACCAATGCGATGCTGCACCAAGATGGCTGCGAGGGACATATCCATGGCGTCACATGGGATGCCAATGCTGCCTCGCTGTTGGTTGCAGCCCACGAACGGGTCGAAGTGTGGTCTTGGGAAAAAAACTCCGTTTGAGAATTAACTCATGGATTTCGAGTTTGCTCTAAGCTTCCAGCTCTTCCAGCTCTTCCAGCTTAATTTTTTTGCCTGGCCTCATCTTTACCCACATTTCAGGGCACGCATTAATCCCAACCCGACGCGTGAGCTAGTAGCGTAACAATTCAAAGCTTGCTCCGCCCTCTTCCGTCGCCTCCCCAGCCAAAACAAACCCCGTCTTCTCGAGAACGCGTACCGAAGCAGGATTGGCCCATTCTGTTTCGGCAGCGATTCGTTTTAAGACTTCATGGGAAAAAGCCCAGTCCGATAATGCCCTGACAATCTCAGTCGCATAACCTTGTCGTTGGAACTGATCCAAAACCGAGTACCCCATCTGAACGGAGCCAGCATCCGGTGGTCCGAGAAATCCACCGCCTCCGATCAGCACAGGCGGGCTTGTCGAGTCCGCATGTGTCAACGCATACCAAACGTACCATCCATCGCTTCCGGGAGGTGCGGACTCCATCCAGCCAAGAAACAACGGGAGCGCGTCCACCAAAGTGGCTGGTGGCCAATTGTCCGGTACTCTCGCATCCAACTGCTGAGCGAATGACTCGCGATCATGAATCTCTGCTCGGACGAGGGCTACTGTGCCAGGAACCAACGTCAACCGGTTTGTTCTAATCATGCGGTTTGTCAGTCATCCCATTTTTGTATTGTCGAAACCAATTTTTTCAAATCTTCGCGTCGCTTCTCAAACAATGCAAACATGGTGAGGATGATAATCCCCAGGAAAATACCCGTCACATACCATACCCAAGTTTGCTGCAAATCGACTGCGGCATGCCAAACGATGCTGAACAAAGCCACGCACAAGAACATGGTTCCCAACCACAGCATGGCTCGAATCCTCGCTCCAATCCCGAACAGAATCCCTACAATGGAGAGAACCGCGAGAACAATTGGCATCCAAGGTGCCTCGGGGATTCCTCGCATGAATAACTCAGCGGTCGATGCAACGTAAATGCTGCTCGTCGCAAGGTAACGTGCAGCCGCAACTTGCCGTCGCTGCATCTTTCCGCGAAGAATCTGAACGAGCACCAACACACACATCGCGGGTGGAATCACCCAAAGCTGCGGATGCTTGGCAAACGAGAATTCGGACTCGTGCAGCAAGTACCAGAGTCCGGCGTTTGCAAATAATAAACAAAGTGCCCAATACAACATCGATTTCCGTAGATAACCAAACGACCCATAGGCAGCGGCGGCACAACCTAAGGAGACACTGTAATGGACACCTGAAGGTAACATCCAATGAGCCAAGGCCGGCAAGAGCGGTAGTATGGCTCCTGTTCGGTAAAGCGGTTCGACAAGAACGCCAATCCGTCGACGCTTGGCCCATTCCGATGCACCGAGCCCCAGAAACGACAAACCGACAATCACAATCGGCCATACGCTTTGCAGCCATCCTGAAAACAACCACGGAAGCCTCAAGCGAACATGAACGACTAAACCAAGCAAAAGAATTTCGGCTGCATAGACATAGGCTGTTCGGCCCCGTTCCGATAAACCCAACGGATCTCTGCCGGGTAGCAAGGCTGCTGCCAAACAAAGTGCCATGGAAATAAGGATGGTAAGAATCGTACAAACGAGCGAAACAGACGATCCGGTCTCGATGGAAACTTGCCCAAACATGGTTACGGAATCAGCGACCAAGCAAAACAGCACGCATCCTGAAGCGGTCGCCACCAGTCCAGGCATACACTTGAGCGCGGCTTCTTGCCAAGCTTGTTTCATGCCGAACCACTTAACAAGACCAAACCCATACAAGGCTCCCACCAAGGCCAGCGACAAACCTGCCGACGCAATATGATCGATCCATGAAATGTGATAGATGTCGAAGAAATGCCAGCCAAACGCAATGCCAGCCATGGCTCCCAAAAGCAACGAAATCGTCCTTAGTGCCGTCGTCCCAATCGAATCTCGCTTGGTCGAATCACGGACTCCTGAGATGTCTGCTCGGAAATCCTTGTAACGCGCCAGAAAACCGACCGCGATCGCCACCGCCAGGATGGCTTGTGATGTCGCTAATCGAATGGGCTGCGAATCCGAAAGGAACTGAGCGCTCCAGCCAAGTCCAGAGACCAGCAAAGCCATCATCGTATTGGCAACAACGACTGCGGTTGATGCAGGGCGTGTTCGCGTTGGATCGGTTGGTTGTTCAAATAATGGGTTAGGTGACTCTGTCGGTGCGAAGGGGAGCTTCGGCAAAACGTTCAGTCGGTTGACGCTGTCTCGTATGCGATCACTTGCACGCCAGACAAAACTGCTCGCTAGGCAAAACGCTGCGAACAGCAGCGTTGAAACCCACAGCAACTGTGTCGAGCTGGGCGCTAGCACCTGGATAAAACAGAGTACACCGCAAAGGGTGGAAAGATAGGTTAGGAGGTCCGCATCGGTGCAATGTCGATACCAATACCCAACCGAGCTCGCAACAAAGCAAAGCAAAATTGCAACAAGGTAGAATTCGATTCGAAAAACGCCAATCCCACTTACCAACGCTAACGCATACCAGCCGAAACTCAGGCAAGTCAGCATTCCAATGGCGAACCGCAGCACCGGTCGTACCTTCGTTCCAAATCCTACGAGTGAGCTCACTATGCACATGAACGCCGATATCGCGATCTGTGTTAGTAACGTCGACATCGCAAGATCGACTAGGTTTGCTTTTGGAACATGATGCCAACAAAACACGAACCCTGCCGTATGTGCCAGCAACATGGACCGGACCACATACACTGCGATCCCGCTTCGCCACGCCATGGCCATCGCAGCTATCGAAGTCATGCTCAGCAAACCTATCGAGAGCCCACTGCCGTTGATTTCAAAAAGCTCACGAAAGGCAAACAAACCGGCTGAAACATTAGCACTATCAAAGCACCATCGAAGCGGTGATTGAAAATGCTCCCGGTTCGTCCTCCAAACCAACACAAACGCAGTCGAGAGAAGTGCTACCGACGCTGCCGCAACCGACAGCTTGATATCGCTCAACATACTAGCTGAGTAGATTGCGACCAAACCGCCGATCGCCAGAATCCACCAGCATTCGTTCACTTGGTCCTTGCCTGTTTTCGCAACCACATACGTCACTAAGCCCGCAAACGTCAACCCGATACTAGCCAACCCAAGGTGGTGGATGGCTGATCCATTTGCCAATGCCAACACGATTCCACCAGCGATTCCCATGACCAAGAAACCGATCGCAATTTGTTGCAGGCATTGCTGCCAATAGGCTCTGTCCGATGCCAACTGAGACGGCGCGAGCTCGGTATCCTCGCGGCGCGAAGCTTGGCGGCGAGCGTACCATCGCCAACACAAAACATAGATTCCGCCCAGAATGCAAAGCATGGCAACCAGACCGATCCAAGCTGCTGGCTTCAATGCATTCGATTTGAGAGTCAGCATGTAAGCGGCCAAACTAGAGCATTGAAAGACGAGGCAGGAAACAAACGAAAGAAAGGGGCTTGGGCGTGACGCGGCTGCCACGAGCAATCCCACGGAAAACAACAACATTGGGATGGCATAGGAGGGTGCAAGCCCCATTCGCATGAATACGCTATTTGCGTTTGGACCTGTTAAGGGATGGTTTACCAACGCGAGGACGACTTGCAAAACCAACCATGCAACGAATGGGAATGACATCAAAGTCGCAAGCGTGAGGGGTTGCGTTGATCGGTTTGTCTCGCCGTTTTTCGTCGGAATGGGTAGTCTCAGGAACGTTAACAAGAGACCAACCATTCCGATTCCACCCACGACTATCCAAACCGCCCAATCAAAACCAGTTGGATGTCGTCGACTCAATGAACCTACAATCACAACGCATGCACCGACGAATAAGGGAACCAAGACTTGGAAAACAAGCAGTTGAAACAGCCGGTCAAACTGGATCACTTTCTTGAACGATTCCATTTCCTTGGTCGGTCTTCCCCACACCATTGGCGAACCGGTATGCCATTGACGTAGCGCCACGCACCCGACCAAGAAGCAAATACTTAGCTCCCATCTCAGTGCAGACGCAACAGCAACATCCGATTCCCAATTCGATGCAATCGGAAAAACGATGGATATCAATACGGATAGAAAAAGTCCCCATCGAAGCGAACTTGGTTGAGTTGCCAACAACAAGGCTGAACTTGCCAACACGACTATCCAAAGAATGACAACTCGTGGGATTCGCGCAATCCTATTTGCAACTCCTTCGCCAGACCAAGTGAACGCGGCATGCGGAAAGCTTGGAATCGAGAACTGTTGTATAGCAGGTATATCTCGCGTCTGTGCCACCCCGTTAAGTTCAAAGGAGACGGTCTGGTTTTGGCTTGAGAAATCGCGAGGCACAAGCTCTTGGAGTGAACCTGGAGCAGCGCCGTATGCACACAGTAGCACCGTCGCAACGCCCAGGATCAATAGAGCAGGCGTAGCTAGAATGGATTGATGAACACCATTCAAGCGTGTCAAAATCCATTGCCCCGAATAATCACTCTGGCGATCCAGCCACGCTCGCACAAGGATGACGACCGAAGCGAAGCAGGCGATCCACATCATCTCCAATTGAACGGAATACGGATGCAACAAGCCAAAATAAACTTCCGAGAACCATGATTGTTGCTTTGAGTGTTCGTAGATCGCCATCGCACCCGACATCGCGGCAATCGACTGAGCCAACGTCCAAAAACTCGGTCGCATCAAAACCCATCCAATCGCCCCCCATGCGACCGCTAACACGATCCCATCTGGATAGGAAAACAACTGTGATTCCGGACGCATTTGCTGCCGAACCGATTCAAATTCGCTTGCGATCAACCAAAGACAACAAAGCACCGATGCGATGGTTGCGGAAACTTGCATCCAAACGCCGAGAATGTGATCACGGTTTGTGCCCGTTGGCATCAAGTAACCGCGAAGCGATCCTGCGGCCACGAATGCAAACGTTGCAACGATCATCGACCAAAAGCTCGATGCAAGCCAACCTTGTTCCATCATCCACCCAAAACGGATCGCTTGAAGAGAAGCGATCAGGATGAAAACGCCAGCGACGATGTCGTGATACGTGGGTCGACGATACGCAGCGACGACGATCAGCGCGGTCGCATAGAGAAAATAGATCGCCGAAACACTAGTGGCGTACTCATGTCGTCCCAATCCAAAGACACCGATGATGGCGAGGCCTGCAATTCCAATGAACCAGGCAGAACGCAAGGAAACGAGACCAAGCGCGAATCGATTGCTTCGATTCAAAGCTATGGAACCGATCAAGATTGCGGTGCTACAACCAATCAAGGCAAATCCCGAATCGGGCGAGACAAGGGCGTTCCAAACGACCCGCCAATCCTCTTGGTTATACCGAACATGGCCACTTGCAATATGAAAAAGCAGCACGACGGCGCAACTTGCAATGACATACAAACTGGTTGCAATCGACGCATGCTTGGTATGGTTTGCAACCAGAAACAAAAGACCCGTTAGCCCAATCAAGGACAGTAGCAACCAAACAGGTGTTGGCCAAGCAAACAGCAAACTTAGAATGCCAACCGAAATAGCTCCTGCTGCCATAAGAATACTTGGCAACCACCAGCGTGACCCCTTGCGTAAAGTCGCTTGGATATTGAGCCCATAAAACAGTACTGGAAAAGCGATAATGGATGCCAAGGGGCTCAAAAGATGAATTGTCTGCCATCCTTTTCCGGAGCATCCAACCAAAAGGCCAAAAGCGAGAGCGAAGCCGAAAGTTCCTAACGCCAAAAGCCGAAGGGCGGAATCGAATTCTTTGGTCGTTGACTTGAGATGCTCCCGCCATCCCAACAACATGGGTGTCACGTAAAAGGAAATGAGCCCGCCAGCAGCCAAATAAAGCCCAAGCCCGCTTGTTTCAATGGTAACGAAACGCCTGACGAGCAAATTAGAAAGAGCAAAGCCAGACGCGGTCAACGTGGTCAAGACAACGGTTTGTGGTGTCACGACTTGTGAGGCAAACCACGTTAGTACACTCAGGAAAAAGAGAGATAGCAGCTCGCCGATGATGGTCCAAGAATCCCACTCCATCCCCAAGGTGAAGATCGCGAATGCCAAGAAGTTCAACGGCACAAGCATCATGCCGATCATGAGGATACCATGGCTCGTCGTTGGCAACTTCCACCGATACCAAGCGTTGAGCCCGAGGCCTAGGATGGCTGCATTGATACCGGTGAAGATCGAAAACTTAAGCCATGGTCTCGACGCGATATGTTGCCAGAAACTGAGTACCAAGGCTGCCGAACAGCAAACGATCATCAATCCGCCAATCAACTCGCCCCACTGAATGTTCTTTTCCTCCATGAACGCGCTAAGCCATTTCGACCACGTGCGAACGGGTTGCATCGGTTTTGCTAGGTTGGCAATCGGTTCGTCGTCATGATAATCTCGATCCAGAGCATGAGCCGTGATTACCGGTGGGCTGACAGACGAATCTTGGACACACTCTTCAATTCGAGAGGAAACCTGTTTGCTTAAATTTTGCTGCGCAACATTCGATTGAATAAGGACAGGAGGGAGTGGAGCAGGCGATGACGTATCGGCCAAAGGGGGCGTCAATGGCTGACTGCTTGGGATATTGGATGCTACTTTTTCCGGAGCAATCACCGGTGCAATCTCCGAGGCAACGGGGGGCGAAACGTCGATTGCGGAGTTTGAGTTTGGGTTTGGGTTGGCATTTCGCAAGGATTCCCGAAGCTTCTCGACGACTTGCTTGCCCCGTTCGAGTGCTTCGGAATCAATCAGTTTGCGGTTGAAAGCTTCGTTGAGCGAGAAAATGCAGATGCTCAAGGCATTGTTGGGATCAACCGCTCGGCTAGTCCAACCACATGCGCCGCACGCTTTCGCTTGACTGGCAAGACGTTTGTTGCAATCGGGACATCGCCGATTGGATAAAAAAGGGAGGACGTATGCAGCGAGTAGAAACAACCCGATTAAAACGAAAGCGACCAAAACTTCCACAGAAGAAAAAAACATTTTGGAGTTTCACTTAAAAATACTTGGATGTCATTCGTGATGACTCATCTTAGACCACGAAAGTCACACTTAGTTGGCATTTCGGCGATCGGATAACTAAAAAAGGCTCTTCTGCAAAATTCGTGCCCCCGCCATTCTGTACACGCCCTAACGGCAGGCTTAAGCCCCAAACGCTTCCTGCTGTGACCATTCGTGTCACGTGCCTCTGATCTTTTGTTCATGGACGCCAGCAATGGCTAATGCTAGCATTTAGTTTCGCCGATAGATGAACTTGTGAAGCCGACCATGACCCCCTATTTACCACTATTTGCCCAGGAGCCTTGCGAGCCGCAGGCGCGGGCACCGCAGCCGCAAAGCCTTAGCGTGCAGTCGCAATTGCCTGCACCTGTTTGCAGCCCGTTGCAAACGTTGGAGTTGTTGGCGCGTCAGATTCGGGACATGGAAACAGCAGGTCGGCCAGCCCGAGAAAGCATCCCCAGCGGATGTTGCACGATGGATCGACACTTACCCCACGGTGGACACGCTCGCGGCAGCATGGTCGAGTTGATTCGACACGGGACAGGTTCTGGCGTCTCCTCGCTTGCATTGATGATCGCGAGACAAGCGATGGAGGAGGGGAAGTTCCTGATTGTGGTCGATACACAGAGGCAGTTTTATCCACCCGCCATGAAATCGCTCGGCATTCCCATGGAACGTGTCATCGCTTTGCAGCCAGCCAATCATGCCGATGCAATCTGGGGAATAGACCAAGCCTTGCGATGCCAAGCCGTAGGGGCCGTCATTGCTGAGATCGATCATTTAGAGGATCGCGTCGCCAGGCGTTTGCAATTGGCTGCAGAGCAAGGTGGTGGACTGGGAGTATTATTGCGAGACACACGCTCAGCCCGAACGCAACCAAGTTGGGCCGATGTGCAATGGTTCGTTCGTTGCGATCCAACGCGCAGTTTACAACCATTAGCTCCAGCCACGCAGCATCAAGACGTTCGGTGGTTCGAACTAGAATTAGCTCGATGCAACGGTGGCCGAACAGGCGCTCGATTAACCGTTGGTGTGGACGCTTGTGGCCGATGGATCGATGCACCAACCAAGAGTGAGGCTCGTTATGAGCAAGCGAGTGCTTTGCATTTGGCTGCCCAACTGGCCCAGCCAACGCGTCGCCGCCGCGATATCGCAGGCTGAACCCAAAACAAGTCCATCCGCTACCAAGTCAATCGGCCCAATTATTCTGCATGCGCGAGATGCACGCCGAGGCCGACTTGTCGCTGCAGCCAACGCCACTGCGCGCGCCTTCGGCGTCATTCCGCATATGCCGCTCAGTCAAGCAACAACGCTCAGCCCAAATGCTCAACTGATAGAACACGACCCGCAAGCCGACATCGAAGCGATCTGTTCCATGGCTGAGTCCGCTCAGTGCTTTAGCCCTATCGTTGGCATTGAGCAATTAGACGAACATCCCTGGGCCGGCCGATCTCTGCATCAGCCCCAATCGATCTTGCTCGACGTCACAGGTATCGCGCCCTTGTTCGGCGGTGAGAACCAACTTGCCCACGCGGTAATAGATTGGGTTGCCGCGCAAGGATATCTCGCATCCATCGCTATCGCAGGGAGCGTCGGCACCGCTTGGGCACTTGCCAATTATCGCCACCGTGCCCAGATCGCAATCGAACTAGCCAACCTCGAAAGCTCTCAAGATTTTCATTCCGTGCGCAAAAGTATCTCCGTCCTAGAAAGCGATCAATCTGCCGGTGCGATCACGTTTTTATTACCCATCGAAGCTTTGCGATTGGATCAGCCTACTGTGACCAAGCTCCATCGATTAGGCATCCGCAAAATTGGGCAGCTCGTCGAACTGCCACGAACCGGACTAGCATCGCGTTTCGATGATCGGTTGATCATGCGAATCGATCAAACCCTAAACCTTCGACATGAGCCTATCCTATCGTTGCACGCTTCACCCGACCTCGCAATGGAGGAGAGCTTAGAGCATCCAACACCTTTAAGAGAAACCATTGACGCTGTCCTCAAACTGCAACTGCAGAGACTTGCTCAACGCTTGGACGCGATGGGTCACGGCGTGATACGCTTGGTGTGCCGAATCGAAATGGAACGCAATTCGATCCCTGTTGAATCCTACGATGATCCAAGCAACGCTCAGCCGGCATGTGTTGTACGCGTATTCCAAATCGGACTCTACCAACCCTCCAACGAACCGGAACATCTTTTTTGGTTGCTGGCCGGTCAGCTCGACGCTCAGTATTCCAAAGGGAAAAAGAACAAGAGTATTGGTAATCTCTGGGCAAAATCCATCAGCATCCAAGCGACCTTGACGTCACCGCTCGCGTGGCGACAGAGCGATCTGTTCGATCGCCATACCGCTACCCATCGCGATGCCATCGCCAAACTCATCGACAATCTCAGTGCGAGGCTTGGGCGAGCGGCCGTTGTCGCCCCCACGATTCATCGCGACCCTCAACCTGAACTTGCATACTCGTGGCGCCCGATGACAGGCTGGCGCAAGGACGGCGCGATTCAAGAGACCAAAAGAAAACTAGCGCGTGCACCTAAACGCGATTTTGCCAACGAGCAAGCCCTTGAGCCGAACGCAGCCGAGCATTGGCGGCGACCGATGCGATTGATGCATCCACCCAAAAAAATAGAGGTCGAACGCGTCGATACGAACGGTATTCCTACTCAAATTACGTATCAAGGAAACCTCATCGCGGTAAAAAACGCTGCGGGTCCTGAGCGGATTGATAGCGGTTGGTGGCAAGGGGCGACACAACAACGCGACTATTACCGAATCGAGCTCACGTCA